>JAFDTZ010000147.1 GCA_019594305.1 Thermoplasmata archaeon | reverse complement strand
CCTTGTTGTTCCTCTTCAGGAAGGGATATGGAGATGGTCACGGGTTCTCCAGGTGACGATTCGCCTAATTTGTTCTCCGCTGTTATCCTGTAGGTGTACTCTATACCGGGCTCTATAGTTGTATCTCTATATTCAGTCATCGGGTTCCTGACGGAAACCATGTATCTTTCAAGTCCATCGCCCTCTTTTCTATATATGTTGTAATGGGTAGATTCTCCTTCGATAGGCGGTTCCCAAGTAAGATTAATATGATCATCCTTCGTCGTTTGGGCTGATATGCTTAGAGGTGAACTCGGGATCCTATCGGTTTCCATATGACCGTTCAAAGCGAATATGGTTCCGTCGTTATCACCGACATATACTATTCCATTGGAGCTTATCGAGGCGGAAGACAAAACCGAGGTATCGAGATCGATTTTTTTAAATAAGCTGCCATCGGATTCAAGGATGTAAAAATAATTGTCGCTGGAGCCGAAGAAGATCCTTCCATCCGCGGATACCGTAGGAGATGCACTGATGTAGCTATCTGTTTCAAACTTCCAAAGTAAATTACCGTCGGAATTAACTGCGTGTAAATGCCGGTCGAATGAACTTACGTAGATAGTCCCCCCTGGTGTTACTGCAGGTGATGAAGCGATACGGTTATCGGTTTCATAAGTCCATAATATATCACCGGTTTTTGAATAAGCGTATAATCTTCCATCATTTCCTCCAAAGTAAATGTTATCATCAAATCCAATAGTTGCTTCAGAAATCACACTAGTTGGAATCTCGGTGGACATTAATTCATCGCCTGTAGAGCTGATTGCATATAAAATTCCGTGTGTATCTTCCCAACCTCTTTGTGTAGCTATGTAAAGTGTACCGTCTGTGTCTATAACAGGTGACGAGGCTAGATTTTGTTTTGTTTCGAAAGTCCACAAGGTTTTGCCGTTCGGGTTGATTGCATGTATCACTCCGTTTGTTGTTGTGATGTATATATTACCGTCGATACCCATTTGGGGCGGCCCGCCGGGTCTAAGACCGTATTCGACTTTCCAATTCAAATTACCCTCTTGATCGATAGAAAAAAGTGTACCTTCCCAATCTATTATATATATAGTACCGTCGGCCGCAAATAATGGCGAGGCTCTTAAATCGCTTCCAGCGGTAAAAGACCATCTAAGCATACCCCCTGGGGTAAGGGCGTATAGATTGTTGTCCACAGAGGCCACGTAAATAGTACCGTCTGTGCCTATTATCGGTGTTGTCGTTATCGATCTTTCCGTGGAATACGTCCATATTGTGACTCCGCTAAAATCTTCCATGGAATAAGGACTGAACCGCGTGTTCGCTGGGTCTCTTCCTGCAGAAGGCCACGCGGAATCTGATAAAGCACTACCAACGGGCAGTAAAATGGTGAACAGTAATAGGACTACTGTAGTGTATGTGATTGCAGTAGTTCTTTTAATAGGCATTGATCGACCTCATATTACTTCTAACAACACATACATCTATTTTGTATTTTCGTCGAACGAGGTCAAAACCCCAACGATTAAATACTACAAACGATTCGTTTCCTTCATCATGGCTAGATTCCCTGAAGCAGAAAGAAGGTTGCTACACAAAAAGATTTGCATGAAATGTTTTGCAAATAATCCTGTTAGAACAAAACAGTGTAGGAAATGCGGACATAAAAATCTACGTATGAAGGCAAAAGAAAGCCGTAGATTGTGATCTAATCTTTTTTATCACAATCGGGATTTGGACATAATTCCCAGGGTTTTTTACCTTTTTTGATAATATTTACCATAGGTGCTCCGCAATCCGGACATTTTTTATCATCGTACTCCACGTTTCCCGTTTGAGGGATCGGGTAAGTGTTATCGCATTTTGGATAGTTGGAGCATCCGAGAAAACGCTTAGACCGGTATGATCTCATCTCGAGCATCTCTCCACCGCACTCGGGGCATATACCCCGGAACCTCTTATCCTTAGAAAATTTACAGTTGATATCTATACAGAGTTCCTCGGAATCTCCTTTGTGATAAACCCTTATCTTCGGAGCCCCACACTCGGGGCATTTACCGTCCCCGGCTTTTACGGTTCCGGAGCGAGGTAGGTTGTAAGTATTTTTACAGTCAGGATAGTTATTGCAGCCCACAAATCGTCCGGTCCTTGATTTACGGATCACCAGGGTATCACCACATTCAGGACACTCGCCGAGAGAATCTTGCTCTCGGAAAGACTCTCTCAACTCTTTTCTTATATCTTCCTTGTCCTTCTTTAAAGAGGATAGTACTTCTTTTAGCATATCCCGGGATTCGTCAGCTACCTTTTCTTTTGTCAGGTCCTCTTCGGCTATCTTCTCCATATCCTCTTCCAGGGTCCTGGTCATTTCGGGCTTAGCTACCATATCTGCATGAGCCTTCAAGGTTTGTACGACCGCTTTACCGGATAAGGTACCTGTCGGACTTTTTCCGGAGACGAAGCCACGATCATATAGCTTTTGAATGATGGCATGTCTGGTACTCTTGGTACCGAGACCGAGTTTATCCATCTCCCTTATCAATCCTCCCTGAGAGTATCTGTTCGGCGGCTTCGTTTCATCTTCCGTGATATCCACCTTTTTGATTTCTACCTTTTCATCCTTTTTCAGTTCAGGAACGCTGGTCTCCCTGGGTCTGTAATACGGATAATATTTTATCCATCCCTCTTCCACGATTTGATATCCGTCGCTTTTGAATGTTTCACCCCGTATATCGAACTCGGCCTTTCTAATTAGTGCTTTGCCCGGGGGTGATACGGTAACCATGAATCGTCTGAGTATCATTTCGTATACTTTCCATAGCATCCCTTTTAGATCTTTTTTTGTTGCTGCTTTGATCGGATAGATCGGAGGGTGGTCTGTAGTCTGTTTTTTACCTCTTGTAGCCTTGATTTTTTTCTGTTGCAGTATCTCAGCTATCTCTTTGTACAATTCTGAGTCTTGTAATAACTCTAATTGACTCCTAAGATCGAGTGATGAAGGATAAACGGTATTCTCTGTACGAGGATATGATATCCATCCGTCTTGATAAAGACTTTCAGCGTTCTTCATGGCTTGAGCGGGACTCATATTGAGTTTGGTAGCCTCCGAGAGAAATTGAGTGGTGTTGAACGGTGAAAGAGGCCATACAGTCTTCGTTTTTTCGCTGAATAAAGTAGTTACCGCTTCTTCAGCCCCATCTAATCTCTCAAATAATTTTTCTGCTCTTGAGCTATCCCATATACGTTTTTCTTCGTGATTGGCCTTGAATTCAAAATCTTTGTGTAAGAGCGCTTCTATCTTCCAGAAAGGATCGGGTACGAAATCATCGATCTCTTCGTCTCTGTCAATTATGAGTGCTAAAGTCGGGCTCTGTACTCTTCCCGCGGAAATGAAATTTTTCCCGTACCTTCCAGCGGTTTTAGATAAAAACCGGGTGAGTACCGCACCCCAGGCCAGATCTATCTCTTGTCTGGCTTCGGCAGACTCGGCAAGCTTCGTATCCAACTCTTTAAGATCGTTGAATGCATCTTCGAGTTCGGATTTTGAGAGTGAGCTGAATTTAGCTCTTTTTACCTCTATATCCGGAAACTCAGTAAGCAATATTCGGATGGCTTCCAGTCCGATGAGTTCTCCTTCTCGATCATAATCCGTTGCAACTATCGCTCTGTCCGCCCATTTTCCTTTTTTCTTCAATAGAGATACTATACGTGATTCGGTGATGAACTTTTCAGGTTCTACATCTATAAGTTCATCCTCGTCTACTTTACTCCACTGATTGTATTTCTTTGGATAATCAAATTCTACTATGTGACCTCTTAGGCCTATAACGGTATAATCGTCACCTCCTCTTTCGAACTCGTAGTAAGGGACCTTGTGAAATTGTTTACGTTTTTGTTTACTGTCTGAAAGCAGGAATGCTATTCGAGATGCAGCATTGTTCTTTTCGCAGATCACTAATGTTTTCATCGAATCCGCCTTAGGCTGCCCTTTCTATATAACATTTAGGTTTATTCCGAGGTGTCTAATTCTTCACCGCAGTGTGGACATTCTGTAGAATCCGTAGGTATGACTTCTATGCAGGTGGGACACACACCCATGTCGATATCCGATATAGGAGGTGTTTCTTCTTCAGGAATATCTTCTTCGGTTTCTTCTTCTGATACTTCCACTTGAGTGTCCTTCCTCTTTCTATATATATATATGATAGAGAGTATGACGATGATCAAAATACACAATAGCAGTAAAAAGAGCCAATTACACATCGGATCTCCGTTTTCATCTTCTATAACTGGAAATTCAGCGTATATTACTAGTTCTTGGCTTTCTGCGGTGTTCCCTCTGGCATCTTCCGCAGTTACCCATGCTATCTTTTCACCTTCGGTCATCCTCTCGCTGTATTCCAGTTCGAAAACGAATCGCCCGGGTTCTGTTTCGGTCATCCCGAACCGTTCGTCCGTTAAATTGAATCCTTCTAGATT
>JAFDTZ010000001.1 GCA_019594305.1 Thermoplasmata archaeon | reverse complement strand
TTTTCAAAACAACGATCTCATATCTTTAAAATGCCGGTAACTCTCTTCACAACTTCCAAAAGGAACATGGTCGCCAGCCCGGTTCCAGCGGCGATCAACCATCCGTTGGTACCGAGAGGCACGTGTCCGAACATATCCCGTAGAACCGGTAGATACAAGGTTAGAAGCACCAGAGGGGCGGTGACCAAAGTGGACAGGATTATCCATTTATTTTCCAAGGGGTTGAACCGTAATATGGACTTATCCAGGGATCTGAAGTTGTAGGCGTTGACCATTATCATGACTGATATGGAGGTAAAGGTCATGGTCCTGGCAAGTTCTATCGAGCCGTTCCTCAGTCCGTACAGATATGATATGGAAGCCATGCAGACCATGGCTACAGCCATGGTGGATATCATGAATAGATTTCTGCGGTTCAACAGTTCCGAGCTCGGGTCTCTGGGAGGTCTCTTCATCAAGTCATCGCTTGCGGGATCGACACCCAACCCCAGACCGGGGCCCACCTGTCCTATCATGTTCAGGAATAGTATCTGCATCCCCAAAAGAGGGAGGAGAGCGAAATCCCTGAACAAAGCCAGTACGGATGCTATAAGGATAACTTCCGTAAAATTCCTTGACAATAGAAACGTAACGAATTTTTCTATATTATCATAGATCCTCCTTCCCTCCTCGATGGCCTTCTCGATGGTACTAAAATTGTCGTCCTGTAGTATTATATCGCTGGCTTCTTTGGTCACATCGGTACCCTTTATACCCATACCGATACCGATATCGGCGTGGTTCACCGCCGGTGCGTCGTTGACACCGTCTCCCGTCATGGCGACTATCTCACCATTACTCTGTAAAGCCCTCACTATCTGCAATTTATTTCCAGGATGTGTCCTTGCGTATATGTCCACGTCTTTGATTATCTCCCGCAGTTCTTCCTCTGTCATGTCGTCTATCTCGTCACCGGTCACAACGCGTTTATTATCGGTCAAACCTATCATCTCGGCGATAGCCATTGCAGTGTCCCTATTATCGCCGGTGACCATCTTGACCCGTATACCGGCGTCTTTACATTTTCTGATCGCCTCCGGTACCTCTTCCCGGGGCGGGTCCATGATCCCGGTAAGACCGACAAAGGTCATCTCCTTCTCCACTTCATCTTCCTGAGAGCTCAGGGAGGAATTCGTACTGTAAGCGAAGGCCAATACCCTCAAGGCGTCCCGGGCGTAATCAGTATTCTTTTTCAATATGTTTTTCTTCTTGTCCTCGTTTAAAGATATAGGTTCTCCGTTTTCAAGTACGTGGGTACACCTATCGAGAACAACCTCCGGAGCACCTTTCATGAAGGCGTGGGGTGCTTCCCAATCCGAACTGTCGTGCACGGTAGTCATCCTCTTCCTATCCGAGTTGAACTGTATCTCATGAGATCGGGTATATTTGTCTCGGAGTTCCTTAAAATCGTATTTTGTTTTCTGAACCAGTGTAACCAGGGCCGCCTCCGTAGGTTCTCCGTGTACCTCGTCATCTTTAAAGTTCACCGAGGCGTTACTGCAGAGAGCCGCCCCCTTCACCAGAATATCCAAAGCACAATTTGCATCTATATCCGCAGATTTCCCATCCTTTAGTATATCACCTTCCATAGAATAACCCGAGCCCTGAACTTCGTATTCTTCACCTCCGGCCCAGATCCTTTTCACGGTCATCTCGTTCTTGGTAAGGGTTCCCGTCTTGTCGGTACAGATAACAGTGGTCGAACCCAGGCCTTCTACGGCTAACATCTTCTTCACCACGGCTTTATTTTTTGCCATGGATTTCATACCCAGTGAGAGTGTCAGCGTCATGGTCAACGGGAGGGCCTCCGGCACCACCGCTACAGCCACAGCGATGGTTACGGTGATGATCAACGTTCTTTCCACCCCTACGCCGATACCTATTAGGAAAAGCATCACCGACGCGATGATGGCGAGATATCCCACCTTCTTGGCTAGGTCCTTAGACTTTCTTTGCAGGGGCGTTTCGATGCTCTCTTTCTGTAATTCACCGGCTATCTCGCCGAGTTTTGTCTTCATACCCGTTCCGATAACCTTAGCTTCGCACCTTCCCCTGGAAATTACGGTGCCTGAATATATCTCATCTCCTTTTTCTTTACTCACCGATTCACTCTCTCCCGTCAAGATGGATTCATCGACCTTAAGGTTGTTAGACTCGATTACCTTTGCGTCCGTCGGAACCTTACCGCCCATCTCAAGCTTCAATAAGTCTCCCGGCACCAGCTCTTTACCGGGTATGTCAGCTATCTCTCCGTCCCTGTAAACCTTCACCGAAGGTGTAGCCATCTTAGCCAGTTCTTTCATGGCCTCTTCTGCCTTCCACTCCTGAAAGAAACCCATGAAGGCCACTATCCCTATGATCGTAACAACAAAATAGAACTCAGCCATCTCGCCTGCGGCGAAGGAAGCTACAGCGGCCACTATCAAGATCCAAATGAGGACGTTCTCTTTGAATTGGTCCATGAGCACATCTAAGGGAGTGGTCTCTTCCTTCTGCTCCAGCTCGTTAGGACCATGTTCTTTCAGGCGTTTTTTTGCGGCCACCGTGGTTAAACCTTTTACCATGATGGTACCGTAATACGGTATAATCGTTATAATGTTTGCGAGGTCACCGAACTCTCGAACACAAAAGTTAATTACCGTCATATTTTGTCAGTAAAAAGAAGTGTTCAAGATGACCGAGATAATGATCAGATCGGAAAGATTACACAAGTACTACGAAGGCGAGGTCAGGGTACACGCTCTAAGGGGCGTGGACATATCAATTGCCAAGGGTGAGATGGTGGCCATGATGGGCCCCTCGGGATGCGGGAAGACAACTTTGTTGAATTGTCTCTCCGGTCTGGATGATATATCCAACGGCAAGGTGTGGATAGGCGGTAAGGATTTGAACTCTCTGTCGGATAACAAAAAAACCGAGCTCAGGGCGTTGAACATGGGCTTCGTGTTCCAATTTTACAACCTGTTACCCGTGCTCACCGCCGTCGAAAACGTGGAGATGCCTCTGCTGCTGGCGGGAAAATCAAAGTACGCAAAAGAAAAAGCAAAAAAGGCACTGGATATGGTTGGGTTGAGCCACAGGTACGACCACAGACCTTCGGCACTCTCAGGAGGCGAGCGTCAGCGGGTGACCATCGCCAGGGCAATAGTGAACGAACCCGACATCATCTGGGCCGACGAGCCCACCGGTGATCTTGACACTGAAACCTCGGACATGATAATGGACATACTGTGCAAGCTCAACAAGAAAAACGGACATACAATGGTTCTAGTGACCCACGAGGACAGGGTGGCCGAGAGGGCGGAAAGGATAATCCGCATGGAAAGCGGACTTATCAAAAGGAACTGTACTAAAGGAGTTTGATGTTCAATGATGGGCACCATGCTGCTGATTATCGGTATAGTAGTCGCCGTGGTCGCAATAGACGCCATGCGGCATAGGGTCCTTTTCAAGATGGGGTTCAGAAATATCTTCAGAAGGAAGACCGATACCATCATAGTGATACTGGGGCTTTTGGTGGCCACGGCTATAATCTCGTCATCTTTCTGTGTGGGAGATACCATGGATAACTGGATCGAGAGTGAGATACTCGGAGATTGGCAGGAAACCGATGTGACGGTGTACAACACGACGGTCCAGGGAAATTACGTACCTGTAAACCATAGCACCTACCTTCAGCTGAAGTCAGATATAATGGAGGTGGACAACGTGGGCGACGTGGTAGGTGAAGTCCACGGGAGGGTTTCCGTATTCAATCCCGACTCACTGCTGTCAAGCTCTGATACCCGCACCATGGGCATGGACCTTCACGAATCCGACAAATTCGGTGATTTTACCACGAATGGTGAACCCTTCGAGCCATATCTTGACGACGGTGAGATATTCATCGACACGAAACTGGCGGATGATCTGGAGGTTGAAGAGGGTCATGAGCTGTACATATTTTCACTAGGATATCCCCAGGGGCGGTTTTACACGGTAAGGTACATTATCGACAGCCACGGTAGAGCGGCCTTCAACGGTCCTGAAAAGGTGATAATGAACCTTAACGACTCCCGGATGGCATTCGGTATCCCGGGACAAGTAAACTACATACGTGTAACCTCCGTGAGCGGTGTGGAGGGGGGACTGCGTTACAGCGACCAGATATTTGAGGACATAGAGGGGATATTGGAGGAAGAACCCGAGTATCGGGTGCTCGAGGCGAGGGGCAACAAGAACGAGGTTATGACCGGATTCAAGGACATGATGTCCATGTTCACCGATTTGTTCTTCGTATTCGGTTCCTTCGTCATAATAGCCGCTATCATTTTGACTATAAACATATTCGTCATGCTGGGTGAGGAAAGGAAATCCGAGATGGGCATGAGCAGGGCCATAGGTATGAAGAGAAAGCATCTGCGAAGATTATTTTCTTACGAGGGCATATTTTACGCCGGAGGCGCATCCCTTATAGGCACCTTCGTGGGGGTAGGTATAGCCTACATAATCTTCTACCTGCTTGAAGATATATTTGCTGTCTTTGGCGGCGAGATATCTTTGCTATCCTTCTTTAATTTCACCTCTCAGAGTTTGATCATGGCATTCAGCGCTGGTTTCCTGCTGACCATGGTAACCATACTGTTTTCGGTCAACCGCATCTCGAAGTTGAACATAGTAAGGGCCATAAGAGAGATACCGGAACCGCCCGTATCCAGGAAGAGTAAAAAACTAGTTTATCTTTCCGTAGCCGGTTTGTTTCTGGGGTTGGTTATGACCCTGGCGGGTATGGGCTCTAACCAACTCTGGCTACCGGTTACCGGCGTATCCCTGGTGATAATTGGTATCGGCACCATCTCGAGAAGATGGGTTAGTGACAGGATAGCTTATACGGGTGTAGGCATATTTCTGCTGGTATGGTGGTTCCTCCCTCCGGAAGTAATACCGGTTTTCGAGGATTATTCCGCAGGTTTGGAGATGTTCATACTATCAGGCCTTTTCCTAGTGACCGCCGGTATACTGATAATCATGCTCAACGGAACGGTTATCACGGGTGTATTGGAGAAAGCCTCGGGCTCCGGAAAGGGTTCCAAGGCCGTTGTACTGTCCGCTATATCCCATCCGTTGAAGGAAAAATTCAGAACAGGTATGACCATGTTCATCTTCGCACTTATCATCTTCGCTATAATCGTGATGAGCATGATCGTCGGTATATTCGACACCAACATAGACAGGATGATCGAGGAGCAGTCCGGAGGTTATCAGATACTTGCTCTCACCGCATGGGACCGGCCGATAGATGATATACAACAGGATATAATGCAAAGTGACCTTAACATAAACGATTTCCGAAAGATCGATTCCGCCTCCATCGGTATGGTGACCACCATAAGCGAGGACGGTACCAGAGGTATGGATTCCATCATAGCGGTGGACCGTAATTTTGTAAACAATAACACCTTTGGTTTTACCGAATATCTTGACGATTACGATTCCGTTGAAGAGGTATGGGAGGCCGTCATGTCCGATCCCACGCTGATGGTAACCAATGATCCCGGTGACGATTTCGGCCCGCCCATGCCGGATGCGGTACAGCTCAATTCGACCGTCACATTCGTAGACGGCGACGGGATAACCATAGAAAAAAGGGTCATAGGGTTCATGGACCAGTTCATAGTCAATGGTTACTTCATCTCCAAGGAAGCTGCGGAAACCGATTTCAACATCACAGCCAACAATCTCTTTTTCATGAGCGTTGGCGACCAGGTGGATCCGGACCAACTCGGTCGTGATATGGAGAGGGAATTCATAATGTACGGCTTCCAGCCTATCGTGATCGATACCGTCTTCAGAGAAGTGATGAGTGCACAGTTCATGTTCTTCAACCTATTCAGCGGATACATGGGTCTAGGACTGGTGGTAGGTATAGCGGGTCTCGGTATAATCAGCTTAAGAGCGGTACACGAAAGACGGCTGGAGATAGGAATGATGAGGGCCATCGGATTCAAAAGACGTATGATAAGGTATGTTTTCCTGATCGAAAATTCCTTCGTAACCATCACGGGCATAGTACTCGGCTCTCTGCTGGGTATAGGCGTAGGATGGTTATTATGGTACGACGGCTTCGAGCCCATGGGTTGGAATTTCTATATCCCCTGGACTTCCATCATAACCATAGGTATCATAGCTTACTTGGCCATGCTCCTGACCGCCATACCTAGTGCTCGGAAGGCTAGCAGAGTATCACCTGCCGAGGCCCTTAGGTTCGACTGAAGGCCTGATCTCCGACTTCCTTCCGTAAATAATATAGCCTTCGTTGGATTTTCCGTTATCATGAAAGACCCGGAAAAGTACTCTTTGGAACTAGGGCCGATAAGACCACCTAACGAAGGAAGTGCCGGTTCGTTACTTATCAGGGTCACCCGTAACTGCCCTTGGAACAGATGTGCTTTCTGTCCTTTTTACCGTGATAAAAAATTTAGTATAAGGGATGTAAGTGAAGTCGAGAGTGATATAAACACCGTAAAGATCGTAAGGGACATGCTGGTGAACGGAGGGGACACGGACAAGATTAACTACCAAACGCTGTACATGGTCCGAAACTGGTACCGGAGTGGCGGCAGAACGGCCTTTCTACAAGATTCGAATTCTCTCATGGTGCCGACAGACCGATTGGTGGAGATAGTTCGATATGTTGTGGATTGTTTTTCTTCCCTCGAGAGGATCACTTCCTATGCAAGAGCGGATACGATAGTCAGAAAAGACATCCAAGAGTTGAAAAGTATCAAGGATGCCGGTTTGACCAGACTTCACGTGGGGCTGGAGAGTGGGGATGACGAGGTCCTTGAACTCATGAACAAGGGTGTGACTCCAGAACAGCATGTAGAGGCGGGAAGAAAAGCAAAGGAGGCGGGTTTTGAACTGTCCGAGTACGTGATACCTGGTCTGGGCGGTAAAGAGAGATGGAAAGAACACGCCGTGAACACCGCAAAAGTTCTGAACCGTATAGACCCCGACTACATAAGGATGCGTCCTCTTACCGTCCATCCCATTACCGAACTACACAAACTTCGGATCAACGGAGAGTTCGTTATGACTTCGCCTCATCAGCGTTTAAAGGAGATAGGTATGATGGTGGATGGATTGGAAGTATCTTCAGTACTATGTTTTGACCACTTTTTGAACGGTTGGAGAAACATGGATGGAACTCTTTTGTTCGACACTTCCTTCAACGGTTACGAGCTGCCAGGTGAGAAGGAGAGAGTCCTCCGGCTGGTGGAAGAAGGACTGGAGGTACCGGAAACCCTGCACTTCGACCCTCGAAGCTCAACCTTAACATCTCTTTGAAGATTAGAAAGATCTACCAGTATTCATCTTCGTCTATCTCCATCGATATATCCTGGTATACCATTTCCAGAAGATAATCTAGATCATGGTTCTCTATCTCTACGTACCTTCCCTTGTTGCTTTGGACCTTTGCCTTGAGGAGGCCCGAGTCTTTGGTTATCTCAATGGAACATATGGGTTCTTTCATATCAAACACCTATATGTAAAGGGCGTAAGGGGGGTCTATATATACTTTTGGTAAAATCGGCCTAGATGGAGTGTGGTTTTCGTATGGTTTTGCCTTCATGAATTGTACGTATTTGTACACGCAAGTATTAAATAGTACATAGTGCTAGATGACTTTATGACAAGAAGGGATTTAGTTTGGCCGAGTTCTGAGCTATGACCGGTTCTATGGTCACTCAACTTTAGAACGGATAGGGGGGATAAAACTGTCTGGAAACATACGTGATACTTCAAAGATCAACTGCGTTATTGAAAGAAAAATTTATGGTATGTACCGAAGTGTTACCATGAAACCTTATAGACCGGTTGACCAATCCAATGATTTAAATATAAGCCCTTTTGTTTGTGATATAAGTGATAGTGATGCCCTGCCAATTCGAGAAGAGTACGGTCGTGATGCCCCGCCAATATCTGTTGCCCCGCTAGAGGGTAGCGCCGAAGAGCACGTTGAAGTATTTAGAAATCTATTCTTAAGGGCTTTGAACGATAACCAGAGATTCCTACTAGAGCATATTAACGGTGATAAAAGGTCCCTTAACAAATTGCTCAACCACCTTTGTGACAGATACGATATACCGGTATCTACCCTCAAACTTAATGCCCGTATACTGAAAGATCTTTACCTTATAGACTATGGCTGCAGGGACGACCCTGTCCCGGTGACCCTTACATCGTACGGAAAGATGATACGGGATATAATAAAAAAAGACAACGAAGAGGTGAAAGATAGATGAACAACCAGATCGAAAATGAGAGGAGAGCGGTAAAGGTCGGTGGTGTCAAGTTCGGAGAAAATATCGTCTTGATCGCCGGACCTTGTTCTGTGGAAAGTAAAGAACAGATAATGAAAACCGCAAGCTTTCTGAAGGAAATAGGCGTGGATGTTCTCAGAGGAGGAGCCTTCAAGCCGCGCTCGTCACCCTACTCGTTCCAGGGCCATGGGGAGAAGGCCCTAAAATGGCTCAGCGATGCGGGCAAAAGATACGGTTTACCCACGGTGAGCGAGGTGATGGACACTAGGAAGGTAGAGCTCTTGTGTAAGTACATAGATATATTACAGATCGGAGCTCGGAACAGCCAGAACTTCGACCTTTTAAAGGAAGTGGGAAGGACGGACAAACCGGTGTTGTTGAAGAGAGGTTTCGGTAACACAATAGATGAATGGCTCCAGTCGGCCGAATACATCATCAGCGAAGGGAACGAGAAAGTGATACTTTGCGAAAGAGGCATAAGGACCTTCGAGACCTCTACACGGTTCACTCTTGACATCTCGGCGGTACCTGTGGTAAAGGAACGCTGTTCCATGCCCATAGTTGTTGATCTATCCCATGCCGCAGGGAACAGAAACCTAATCACACCCCTTACAAAGGCAGCTGTGGCTATCGAGGCTGACGGTATCATGATCGAGGTACACCCGGAACCTGAAAATGCATTATGTGACGGAAAACAGAGTCTAAGGTTCGAGGATTTTCACCAGCTCATGCGCGATTTGGATCCGTGGATGAAGGCATCTCAAAATATAGTCACTTCTACCGGTTGAACCGTGTATTGTATCAAACAAGGGGCAGCCAAAAATAGATATAGAATTGTTTATCTGAAGTCCCAAGGTGTTCCAGTTGGAAGAGATATATGAACTCAGGAAAGAGATCGACAAGATAGACGAGGCGATAATCGAGTTACTCGATAAACGGGTTAAGTTAGGCTGTAAGATAGGCGAGATGAAGGCCTTAAGGGATATATCCGTCGAAGACCTGGGCAGGGAGATGAAGGTATTAGAAAGAGCGGGTGAATACAGGGACATATTTGATCGCATAATCAGCAAGACCAAGAGAGAAGAATTGGCGAGCATGAGCAGTACGGATGCTAGTCACCTCAGTAATAAGAAGATGGGTATCATCGGATACGGTAGGATGGGTAAGTTACTGGCGGAAGAATTCTCCATGAAGATGGAAGTGGCCCTTTACGATACCATGAATATTACGGATGAATTCCACTGTTACTCTTCGATAAGCGAGCTTTACAGGGGATGCGATTTTATAATGATAGCTACACCGACGGATACCGTACCCGGAATAGTCGAAGAGCTTGCGGACATGGCGGTTTCCGGCGATGAAAAAGCGGTTTTCGATATATCCACCTTTAAGGATGAAGTACTCGGTATCTACAATGAATTTCCCGATTCCGTAAAGGTGGCGAGTGTACATCCCATGTTCGGCTGCGGCTCAAAAAACCTCGAAGGTAAAAGAGTGGTCATCATACCGGTAGAGGGAAGGGAGGCCGATGCCGAAGTCGTAAGGTCCGTCTTCCAGCCTATGGGTTTCGAACTACTCAGGATCGATGCAAAGGATCATGACAAAGTCATGAAAAAGGTCATCGGTATTCCATATCTTATAGGTGTTTCATTTTTGAAAATGATCTCGGAAACGGATGAGATTGAAAGGTACGGGGGAAACTCATTCAAGTACCTTTCAGTATTCGGCAGGTCCGTACTCCACGACAGGCCGGAATTCATCGAAGATATATTCGATCGTTCGAAGGAGACCCTCATTGACTTTTTGGAGAATTCGAAACCTACCCGTATAGATGTCGGCCTGTTGAGGAACGGGTACGAAGACGAGATAGAAGATTGTTACAATCTATTCAATCGTATGCTCGATGCCGCAGGCCCCCGCCAGTGAAAGGTTTATATTTAATAAAGTTTTATCCCGCTGGTGAACCACTTTCACCGTACTCTGACTTTAACCTTTAAGTACCACTGGTGATATGGTGTAAAAGAATGATACGTGAACTGATGGACCTGCTGAGTGACATGGACCACATACCGGAAGAGTGGGGGATGCCTTATTTTAAACAGGAGCAGTACTATGAACCCTTTCCATTATCAACGGATAATTTCAATTATTTTGAGCCGGTAAGCGATAACAGGGTCATATGCAGTGTGGACGGAGGTAACAACACCATATTTGAGTCACCGTCGGAATGCATACACCTTCTAAGGGTATATTTCAACCTCTTCAGGGGCCGGACAAGGGTGAAGAACATCGAACCCTTCAGCGGTTACCTTGTTTCAAGACCGGTTGAGGACAGGATAGTTTCTATCCTATACCCCATAAACTCTACCATCCCTCTGGGAGAACGCAAATTCGTCCTTAGCAGGGACGAGATCGACGGCGGAAGCATGATGAATGCCGGACACACCGTGAGGCGTTACCTGGAATGGCTCGTGGCAAAGTACGCGGTGAAAGAGCATCTGGATAAAGGTGATATACTGGTCAAGGACGGTGTACTTCAGACGAGCGTGGAGGAGGAACGTGGTTACGCAAATGACCTTTACCAAGGATGTATGGAGAAGGGCGTGATACTGACTGGAATCGCGAAGACGAGTTCACTGATGACCACCACGGGGTACCCCCTACTGGCGGCAATAAGGGGCATGGCGGATGATATTACGGGAGGAAGGTGGTACTACCATCCCGTAGCGGCTAACCGTCACCCGGACCACATGGGAGATATTTATGTTATTAAGTACCACGGGTCTTCCGACTACGTGTTCCGAACTGAGTTCCATCGGGAGCAAGATATACCGGTGGATAAGGTTTTAGGCGAACTCGCGGTACAGGCCAAGGATCCCATATTCCTCGGGTATCCTTACGGGCTAGTAGACGCGGACAAAAGGGCTCGTGTGACCGACGAGGAGGTGAAGTACCTCAGAACACTGGGAACGGGCATGATGGGGAAGTCCATGCATTACAAGGTGAACTCCATGAACGCCCACGATATATTGAGCGATATTTAGGTGAGATCATATGGTAGTAGGACAGATAATAGGCGGAGAATACGGCGAACTTCTGGTAAGGCAAAAAAGCGGACAGATCATAGAGATCGGTGACTTGCTGTCCATAGACGACATCATTCTTCAAGTGTACGACCTTGCATACGGTTCGTTGCTGGAAGATACTGACATAGCTAGGATGAGCGGTATGCAGCTGGAAGGTTACGACGATACCTCACTGATGGAAGAGGAGATAAGGAATTATGTGAGTGCCAAAGCCAAACCGCTGGTACATGTCAAAAAAGGAGTAGCAAAGATACCGAAGCGACTGCCGGGATTCTTCGGTACTGTGGACAGGGTGAAGAAGGATGATTTTTACTTTATGGAGGAACCGGAGAACAGTCTGTATCTCGGCAAGGTACGGAGCGGCAGCATGGTGTTGGATGTACCGGTAAAGATCAACGGCAAGGAGGCCCTCTCTCACCATATATTGATACCCGCAACCACAGGACGCGGAAAGAGTAACCTTGTCAAGGTGATGCTTTGGGACATGGTTCCCAAGGAATGGTGCGGGGTCCTGGTGATAGATCCCCACGATGAATACTTCGGCCGTAACGAGATAGGTATAAAGGACCACCATGATGCCAGAGATAAAGTACTGTACTATTCACCGAACCCGCCGAAAGGTGGCTATAGCCTGAGGATAAATATATCTCTGCTTAGACCGTGGAACCTCAGGGGGATCATCGACATAACTGACGCCCAAAGTCAGGCCATGTACGTGTACTACAATATATATCACGATAATTGGCTGAAGGCGATATTAAGGGCGGAAGCTGAAGATGCTAAGGCCCACGGCATCCACGAAACCACTCTTAATGTTCTGCAGCGTAAACTGCAGCTTTCCTTCGACGTACGTATGGTAAACGGTGAGGTAGTGCCGAGAGGCAGTATATTCGTTACCCAAGGCTCGGACAACATGGTCAACGAGATAGCCGATGCACTGGAGGACGGAAAAAAGGTGATTTTGGATACTAGTTCTATGTCGGGAGACAAGGAGTTGTTGATAGCCGGTATGATCACCGACAGGGTATTCAACCGATATAAAAAATACAAGGAGTTGGGGGAACTGGACAGCAAACCGACCATCGGTATAGTGATCGAGGAAGCACCGAGAGTGCTGGGCGAACGAGGTGGCAGGAATGTTTTCCATTCCATCGCTAGGGAGGGACGAAAGTTCAGGGTCGGACTCATCGCCATAACCCAGTTGTCCAGTATGATACCACGTGAGATACTGGCTAACATGAACACCAAGATCATTCTCGGTAACGAGATGAAGAGCGAGAGAGAAGCGATAATCGGTAGTGCCGCCCAAGACCTTTCAAAAGACGGAAAGAACATCGCCAGCTTGGACAAGGGCGAGGCCCTGGTGAGTAGCATATTCACCAAGTTCGCCGTACCCATAAAGATAGACCTCTTCGATGATGTCGTGGAAGGGGGAAGAAAAAAGACGAAGCTGGAGTTCTTCGGGTGAGACGATGGTTAGGTTCGCACATATGGCAGACTGTCACCTGGGTGCTTTCGGGCGCAATCCCGAGCTTAGGGAATACAATCTTAAGGCCTTCGAAGAGGCTGTCGATATCTGTATAGAGAGAGAAGTAGATTTTATCATAATCGCGGGAGACCTGTTCCACAACCCCCATCCGGATATGGATGTAGTCAACAGGGCTGTGAAGGCTATGATAGAGGCAAGGGGCCGTGGTATCAGGATATATGCGGTTTACGGCTCCCACGACTTCAACATCTCCAAGGCATCTTTGATAGATGTGCTTGAGAGTGCACAGGTATTCAAAAAAGTGGTGCAGTATCTTCACGACGAAGGTAAACTGTCACATGTAAAAGATCCTACGGGGATATCCATCGCGGGTATGAGCGGTAGGAAGAACCGAATGGATGCAAGTTACTACGAATCGATAGATTTTCAGGAACCCGACGGTGACGCTATCTTCGTCTTCCACACACCTTTGTCAGAGATGAAGCCAGCTGATATACACGAGTCCGAAACCGTGCCTATGTCTTTATTGCCCGACGGTTATAAATACTATGCGGGAGGGCATGTACACAGGTTGCTAGAGCATGTCAAAGACGGTGCGCCTGTCACCTACCCGGGTGCTACCTTCGGTTCGTCGTATACCGACCTGGAGAGGGAAGAGCATAGAGGTTTTTTCATAGTTGACGACTGGAACCCTGTGTATATCGAATTGGATTCCTTCGGTATAAAGCGCGAAGATGTGGATGCTACCGGTATGAGCACAAGGGAGCTGGAAGAAAAGTTATCGGCACTCTATTCCGGAAAAATATCAGAAGAGATTTTCTTGCTTAAAGTACACGGTGAACTCACCGAGGGCGTACCAGAAGATATAGACTTCAACGAGGTGAAGCAGAAACTGGAGAAAGCAGGGGCTAAAACGGTGTTCGTCAATCGCAGACAACTATCGGGAAAGAACCTGGAAAGGATCAAGGTAAGGGAAGAGAGTACCGAAAAGGTAGAGGAGAGCCTGCTGGAGGAGTACGGGACACCAGAAGGTGTGGACATATCATTTGCCGGTCAACTGCTGAGTATATTAAAGACGGAGCAGGCCGACGGCGAGACAAAGGACGACTACGAAGGGCGTTTATGGAGTGATGCATGGGCATTGATCAACGGGGTTAAGATAGGAAAGGTGTCCGCCGAGAAAGACACATCGGGCCAGGTATCGTTGTCGGACTTCGGAGGTGAACCCGAATGATGCTCAGACGGATGGAGCTGGAGAATATTCGTAGCTACAAGAAGGAAACCATCGATTTCCAGGAAGGTGTCCTGCTGTTTCAGGGAGATATCGGCTCCGGAAAATCTTCCATACTTTTAGGGTTGGAATTCGTGCTCTTCGGAGCGATCAACCAGGGATTTTACGACAAGATAACCAGGCATGATTCTACCGGTGCTAGTGTCGAGCTTGATTTTACAGTAGATGGAACGGATTATACCGCCTATCGAAGCATAAAGAGGACTAGTAACGGTATGAAGCCCGACAAATCGTATCTTGTTTCCGACGATGTAAAGACTGAGCTCAGTCCCGAGGAGATGAGGGAAAGGATACTTGAACTTTTAAGATTGAGGGAGAAAAGTCGTGGTAAGGTCGAAACGTTCCACATGAGCATATTCACGCCTCAGGAACAGATGAACTCGATATTGTCCATGAGGGACGAAGAGCGGCTCGAAGCCGTACGCAAGATTTTCAATTTGGAAGAGTATAAAAGAGCGGTCGATAATATCTCGGTGATAAAAAAGGGGCTGGAGAAGGAGATACTAAGGTTGATAACCAGAGCTGAGAGGATAGAAGAATACCGGGAGAAATATGAAGATAAGAAAGAAGAGGTAAAATTTGAGAATGAAGAAAAAAAGAAAACCGTAAAAAAGCTTGAAGAAAAGAACGCTATCTTGGAGGACATCACTGTCAGGAAGAAGGAGCTTGAGGAATTGAGAGACACGAAGAACAAAGCACAGTCCCTGGGTGAGCGTTTCAAGAGTCTGGCGGAGGCTTTGAAGGAAAATATATATGATATAGATAAGGAGATCGAAGATATCGCTAAGGGAGAAAAAGAACTCGGTGAAATAAAGGGTCACTACGAGGAGTACGTTGAAGTCACTGAAAAAGTGGATAAGATGAGGGAGGAGATCCAAGAACGGACGGATAAGGAGCGAAGGCTGGAGACCCTACAGGTAGAGCATAAGAACTTAACAGAAAAGCTAGAAAAGTTGAACAGCCAGGAAGAAGCCGTACGTAAGATAATACTGGAACTCGAGAAGCTTGAAAAAGAAACGGAAGGATTGGAAGATACGAAGAAGCAACAAGAGAAATTGCGAAGGGAAGTTACCGATTTGAAGGGTGACATCAGGACCGTACAGAACGAAATTAAAGCAATAGAGACAGAGAAGAAGGAGATGGCCGGTTTGGAGGGTCAGGGTGAATGTAGCAAATGTAAACAGCCCATAAGCGAAGAGCACATAGATAATATTTTGGAGGAACTCGAGAGTAAAAGAGGGGAAGAGGAAGAGAAAGAGGAAGAATTGAAAGAGGGTCTGGAGACAAAGAGTGAGGAACACCGTACCTTGGGGGTGGAGGTGGAGCATATGGAGAAGCTTGAAAGAAATATCGGTTACCGGAAGAAGGAGAAGCAGAGGTTGGAAAAGGAGTTAAAATCGCTACCCGATATCCAAGATAGGGTCGAGTCAACAGAAAAGAAGATGGCTGAGCTAAAAGATATTATCGGTGAGTTCGAACACAGCAAAGAGGATCTACAGGCTCTGGAGAAAAGGAAAAAAAAGTTGCGTAAGTACAGGGACAGAAAGTTGCAGTTGGAAGAAAAGATAGCTAAAAAGAATGAACTAGTGAAGAAGAAAGAAGATAAAGAGAGCAAGCTTGAAGATACGGTGGATAAGCTGGCTGAGATAGAAAAACAACTTATAGAGCTTAAACAGAAATTTTCACAGGAGGAATTCAATAAGCTGAAAAGGGAGCACGAGGGATTGATAAAAGAAACCAGCAAGTTAAAGGAAAAGCGTAACTACCATCAGAGTACCATAAAGCGGTTGAATAGAGAGATAGAGGCGCTGGAGCGTGAGTTGAAGAAGATGGAAGGATGCAAAGTTAGGGCATCGGAATTAAATTCGATGCAAACGTGGATAACCAGGGATCTCAAGGAGTGTATTCGTTCCATGGAAGAACACCGAATGGCACAGTTGAACATGGACTTCGAGTCTTACTTCAGGGCATGGTTCGATGAGATATTGGATGATCCGGAAATAAACGCCACCTTAGATGAAAACTTCGCACCCATAATCACCGTACAGAATCACGTCACTCCTGTTGACGATATAAGCGGCGGTGAAAGGACCTCGGTAGCTTTGGCATACAGGCTGGCATTCAACACGATGATAAAGAAAGAGCTTGAACTTAAGAACAATTTGTTGGTACTGGACGAGCCGACAACGGGCTTCAGCCGTGAACAGTTGAGACGCCTTAAGGATGTTATGGAGAAGGTAACGGCGGATCAGATCGTTATAGTATCTCACGAGAATGAGATAGTCAATCTTGCTGATGTGGAGTACTTGGTACAAAAAGAGGATGGTGTGTCACGGGTTGCGAGGGTAGATTGAAATCAATTCAAGTCTTACACTGATCCTTTCTGAGTTTATTTCGGATGTAAACCATGAGCATGTCGATCGGGGAAACAAGTACGAGCACAACGAAAAAAAGCACAAAAAAAATAGCGTTTTCATGGGGTATCACTATCTTTCCAAAAGAGGTAAGAATGAACATAAACTCACAGTAGATCAAGGCTAACAATGAACTTATGTACCTTTTTTCCTTAAACTCAGTCCAAGCTATGTCTGCGGTCATCAAGATAAAACCAATCGAGATCATGTTCAATGCAGCAAAAGTAACCAGGGGGCCGGGCTTGAATATGTACATGAATACATCCAGGATCAATGCACCGAAAAAAAGTAAGAAAAAGCTCAGTACGAATAGGACCTTATACCATATTATGTTCCACCGCTCAAGGAGCAGTTTACGTTTGTACGATCTTACGGAACCGTCTTCGTAGTAAAATACGGGTTGTTCTTGAGGATACCGTGTTTTCTTGAGTATCACACGACCGCGCAGCACATCCAATATCGAGAAATACGCGCCGCCGAGGATTATCGGTAATATGAAAAAAGATATAAACGATAGATCCGATGCAAAAAATGTCATATATAAAAAAAATCCCATGGGAAAGATAAAACTACTGATCAAACCGAGTTCTCTGTATTCGTCTAAGGCGTCGTATGTGAACAAGATGTAAAGCCCTACGAAAACGAGGTTATAGACCAATACCCTTTGGATAGCATCGGTTTCGAATCTAGTTAGATATATGAAAACATAGATGACGAGAATTAGGGTAAAGATAGATAAGGTGGAATATAACAATTTCCAGGCAAATTTTTTCCATCTATTCTTAAACCTTTTTTGACGCCATTCAACTACCTGGTCATAATATAGCGGTTGTATCATTACCTTTTACCCCGGGTTTAATATAGATAGACTATTACAAAAAATAGTTTTCCGTTGCTCTTTTCTCTGACCATCATAATGGTTGTTCATGAAAAACGGATTTAAACCGATTCCAGCATCTTCTTCATCCTTAGACTGTCACGGTCTAGCTCCGGAGTCTCGCATATGACTGTAATATCATAGTCTTTTTCCTTTAGCAACGGTGCCAGCATAGAGAAGTCAGGGTCTCTGTCATTCACGTTGAGATGTGCCCTTTCACCGGTATCGTTGTATTCGATTGAGGAAAAATGCGAGTGCAGCGGGCCGTTGTGGATGGTTTCGTACTTTTTCAGCAGTTCACGAAAGTCCTTCTCCGTCTTAAGTATTCCATCGTATCGTGCATGGTAATGTGCAAAGTCCAGCACGGGAACGACGAATTCAGTCATCTTCATCACATCTGCGATCTCGTCAAGGGTGCCCCAACTTTTCTTTCTACCCATCTGCTCGAGGCCTATCTTTACCTTAAGAGATTCTTCAACGATCATCTCAGCACATTCGACAACATTCTCACCGATTATATCGGTGGTTTCTTCACTGCCGAGTTCACCGTAGTAACCGGCATGTACCGTGATAACCTTAGCTCCCATTATATCGCCCAGACGTGCGCTCTTCATTATTCGCTCTTTACTTTTTTCTATTATGTCGTCCTTCTCGGAGTTAAGGTTGATATAGTAAGGCGCGTGGATACTCAGATGTATGCCGTGTTTAGAGGCCTCATCGCCTATACTTTTTGCCGTTGAATCCTTCATCCTGGCACCCCTGACAAATTGAACTTCCATGGCATTAAGCCTCTCTTCGGCTAAGTAGGCCATGCTCGCCTCCGTACCCTTTACTCCATGGGGTGTACCCCCCGGTCCTAAGTATATCATCATCGGGCTATCCGTTCAGTGTGTAATATATTTTCCCAGGGTAAAGGTTATATTGTCTTCTCAATCTATTCTTCCTGTGAAAGTGAACAAACTTGAGAACGATTCGGCCTTTACCGGTAATTTACCAAAGGGCTGCAGTTACTGCACGCTAGGCGCGAAGATGGTCCTCCTTGTAACCGGCCGATGTGAAGGTACATGCTGGTACTGTCCTTTATCGAAAGAAAAGAAAGATAAGAATATCGTATATGCAAATGAACTTCTTACCACCGGTGAAGAAGATGTAATTCAAGAGGCGAAAGACATAGGTGCCCTGGGAACCGGTATAACCGGTGGCGACCCGCTGGTAACAGACAATACTTTTGCATACATAGGTGCTCTGAAGGAGGCCTTCGGTGATGACCATCACATACATCTGTATACGCAGGTAACCGATATCGACAAGATACGGAGGGCGTGCCAGATGGGTCTCGACGAGATCAGGTTTCATCCGCCGGTGGAGACATGGAATAATATCGAGGAAACTGAATATCCGCATATCGTGCACGAATTGAGGAAATATCCTATAGATGTAGGTATCGAGATACCTTCGATACCTTTTTTACGTGAAGAAACACTTCATCTACTGAAGATTTTAGGACCCCTTGTGGATTTTGTAAATTTGAACGAACTGGAGTTCTCTTCAACCAACTGGGAAGAATTGTTGAGTAGGGGTTTCAATGAAAAGAGCGACATCTCTAGTGCAGCTCGTGGTAGTCAGGAGTTTGCCACGTATCTGATGACTATCGACCATGGAACGTCCGTACATTATTGCTCGGCATCATTCAAGGATGGTATACAGTTAAGGAAAAGAATAATGAGGAGGGCCCAGCGTGTGGTCCGAGAGTGGGAGATAATAACCGACGACGGAACGCTTGTAAAGGGGATAATAAGTTGTCAACGCCCCGAAGAGATGATAAAGTTACTGGTGAAGGATTACGACGTACCAGCCGAAAAGTTATGGCACGATGTCAGTAAAGACAGGATAGAGATATATTTGCCGATACTGGAAGATATCGCACCGAAATTAGATGAGGAATGTTACGGAATAGAGGTATATCCTACTGCAGACGCTCTCGAGGTGGAGAGGTGGCCCATGGCCGAAAAAAAGCGATAAATTAAACTAGAAGCATATCATCCCCTATTTTATCTAACAGCCCGATTAGTGTAGTCTGGATATCATAGGGGCCTGCGGAGCCTCTTACCCGGGTTCGAATCCCGGATCGGGCACTTTTACGACCGGAGGGAGAAAAAGTGACCGGAACGGGATGAGAACCGGAGGTTCGTGAGTGCATTTACACTTAAATGCACGAGCGGTTAGAATCACGAGTGAAACGAGTGTTTGTGACCAGAATCCCGGATCGGGCACTTTTACGACCGATCAAACAATCGTTAGCATAAAGTATTTTTAGTTAAAGTCCTATTTATTCAATATGATAAAAGGAGCGGGCTTCAGTGATAAACTATTTACCTTTCTAATAATCGGACTTATGATCTTGTATGTAGCCGCCCTAACAGGATGTGTGGAAGAAGATAAGGCCCAAGCGGAGATGGAGGTTTTGTACGCTGAAGCGAGAATGACCGGGACTCAAAATTGGATGACCCCTAAAGACGGATACGAATTTCTCTGGGTTCAAGTGGAGATAACGAATATGAATGAAAAGGAAGATCTATCACTACATGCTTGGTATTTTGAGCTGGTAACGGCGGAAGGCTCTGTGTACGCGAATGCACGGACCGAAGGAGCCCCCGATAGGATAATAGCAGGGGCAACCATCAATTTCTGGGTGATCTTCGAGATACCAACGGAAGAGAAGGGAAACATACTTCGCTTCACACCGAGTTGGTTCCAAGATGAACCTTTCACAGATGATATACCACCTTATTAGTACAGCAAGTAGGACGGATAATCATTAATCGGACAATTTTATATACAGGGAATATTATTGGTGCGACATAATGGATACGGACAACTAATCCCGTACGACTTCGGCGGTAATAAACCATGGCTGTTAAGAACAAGAGAATCAGGTATATCGGTTTTCAGATTGTAGGCGGACACAAGATAGATAGAAAGGAGTTCATCAGAGCCCTCAGGAGAGCATTCAGTAAAGATGAGTATATAACTATCGAACCCTGGCTCACTGTCTTTACCGATAATAAGGGCATATTGAGATGCGAACATACGGGTAAGGAGAAGACTATCGAATTACTCAATTCTATGGACCTCGGAGGCGGCAAGGTGAGGACCATTGTCACCGGCGGTACAATTAAAAAAGTGAGTAAGATACTATTTGAGGAGTGAATCATGATTCGTCGTGATACATCAAAAAATATCCACGCTGTCATACTTGATGGCTACGTAGATGAACCCGCTTTACTAGGTGTGCCTCCGTATATATCACCAGAGCCCAGGCTACTAGCGGGCGTGCTTGAAGAAGCCGGCCTAACTTATGATTATGTTACAGCTGATGAATACAGAATATCAGGATTACCCCCTTCGGATATCATTATAGTACATGGAGGTACGACGGTACCCGGGACTTACCTAGGTGGTACTCCCCTCAGCCTACGGGAATGTAGAGAGTTGGGAAAAAATAGCAACCAAACAGAGAGCTTTCTGGGAGGTCCACTGGCAAGAGCGGTGGCCGATACATCCTACGATCATATATCGGTGAAGGATCTTTCCGCCTACCTGCACGAATCCTTGAAAGGAAACCCAAGGGATAGATGGGGTGAGTTAGATGAAAGGGAGAGATGGCTCTGCTTGGGCGCAAAAGTGGTAAAAAAACATCCTTTGTATCCTGACCCCCTTCTTGCGGAGGTCAGTACATACCGAGGTTGCGTACGTTATTTTACAGGAGGTTGCTCGTTCTGTTCGGAGCCAGGGTATGGAAAACCAAAGTTCAGAGAACAGGAAGATGTGATCGCAGAGATATCAACACTATATAAATTAGGCATCCAGAATTTCAGACTAGGCGGACAATCTTGTATCGTCAGTTACAAGGCAGACGGTATAGGGAAAAAAGAAAGACCGGTTCCCAGAGCTGACGAGATAAGAAGATTGTTTCGAGGTATCAATAATGCATGCCCGGATATCAGTATACTGCATGTAGACAACGCCAATCCCGGCGTGATAGCCGCCCATCCAGAGGAGAGTCGAAAAATATTGAATATACTGGTTGAAAATACTACATCGGGAAATGTACTGGCATTAGGGATGGAGTCAGCAGACCCCCGTGTTATTGAATCTAACAATCTGAATGCTACACCGGAAGATGTAGAGACGTCGGTTGTGATGATAAACGAAGTCGGTGCCGGAAAAGGTGAAAGCGGCATGCCCGAATTGCTGCCCGGTATAAACTTTCTCGCAGGTTTGAAGGGCGAAAGGAAGGAAACCTACGAACTAAACCTTTCTTTCCTGGAAAAAATATTGGATTCAGGCTTATTTCTTAGGAGGATAAACATACGTCAGGTTCTACCTCATCGTATGAAATGCCATCTCAAATATCCAAAGGAATTCAAAAAATTCAAATCCATTGTTAGGGAAAGGATAGATCAAGTAATGCTAAAAAAGATGCTCCCAGGGGGAACCGTACTTAAGGATGTTTATATGGAGTTACACCGGGGAAAACAAACTTTCGGCAGACAGATAGGTACCTATCCTATTTTAGTCGGTATCGAATACCCTCTCAGGCTAGGCGAATACAACGATGTGATAATCATCGATCACGGTTACCGTAGTGTTACCGGATTACACTATCCTTTCTTTATCAACAAGGCCAGTTTTTCGGAATTAAAGGCGCTTCCGGGGATAGGCGAAAAGAGAGCGGCACGCATCTTCCGTGCCAGACCTTCCTGCGAAAGCGATTTAAAAGAGGTTTTTGACGATTCTAAAGTGGTAAAGGAAATACTTAGATATGCAATCTTTTCAAATTGAGGTCAATCCAGAGGTTTCAATCCTTCCTTATATCTCCATGAGAGTGAACGATACAATTATTTATACTCTGTCCACATCTTTTTATAATCTTCATCAACGGACCCTATAACTTTTGCAGGTATGCCTACGGCGATCCCTTGATCGGGTACCTCTTTTCCACTCACAACCACCGCACCTTCACCAACCGCACTCCATATCCCTACTTTGGCAAAATCGCTAACCACAGACCCCATACCGACAACCGCATAATCGTTTATGGTTGCACCGTGGATTATGGCGCCGTGCCCTATAGATACATAATCCCCTATGACAGTTTTCTTATCCGGTCTTGCGTGTATTACACAGTTTTCTTGTACGTTAGAGTTATCTCCGATGATGACACTTCCGTAGTCGCCTTTTATCTTTGCACCCGGACCTATATAGCAGTTTTTTCCTATCTTTACGTCTCCGATGATATCAGCGCTTTTACTCACATAAGTACTCTCGTGAATTTTTGGAATTCTCCCTTCGAACTCATATATTGTCATAAAGGGTGATTTACTCAACAATAAATATGTTTCCCGGTGGTAAAAGATATTACCTCCCTCGTATATGATGTAGTCCATGAGTTACGTGCTTGACACCTCGGCTATATTATCCGGAAAGGACCTTCCATTCACGGTGGACATATTTATACCACCGGGAGTGCTGGACGAGATAAAGGAAGGGGGACGATGGTACAGAAAGATCAAGATGATGATGGCCGCCGGTCTTACAGTAGTTTCACCGCCGGGTGCATTGATTGAAGTTGTGGAAAAGAAAGCTAAGAGCACCGGAGACTATTTGCGTTTGTCTAAAACCGATGTTGAGGTCATCGCCCTTGCCTTATATCTGAATGCCAAGATACTAACGGACGATTATTCCATACAGAACATGGCAAAGAATATGGATATTCAGTACAGTGGGATATCTCAGAAAGGGATAAAAAAGGAATACTCATGGACCTACAGATGCAAAAAATGCGGCCATTGGTATCGTGAAAGTGAGGGGGAATGTGAGATATGCGGCGGAGAAGTAAGAACCACCAGGAGATACTAGTTTATGTGCATATCTTTCATCTTTCTGAATCTAAAAAGTTAAATAGAGATTATACATTTAACATTCTTTAACATGGGAAAAACCACTGGCAGGATATTACTGACCACCAGTTGTAGGAAAAAAAAAGGATACTATGATTACTGGAGTGAAAACGTTACCCGGTGGTTAAGGTACCGCTATCCTCAAAAGTTCTCCCCGGGACTGAGATTTTTAAAGGTGAACATACCCGAACTCGATATACTGGAATATCCTACATGGAAACAGTACATGGATAAGCTGGACGAAGGTTACGACATAGTTGGTTTTTCCTTCTTCACCCACGAGATACCCCGGATCTTGGAGATGGTTAAAGCGGCTAGGGAAAAGGGGATCAAGGAAATCTGGGCAGGCAACTACGGTGCCCTAACCTACGGTATGGAAGATTACTTTGACAAGATATTCATAGGTTACTCGGAAAGGGAATTGGGCGAATATTTCGGGCGTGATATCCAACAACTCGAACATCCTCTACTGATAGAATACCTCGGCATCCCCTTCAACCTCGCGGCCATACCCATAGGGGTGATATACACCTCTAGGGGATGTAATATCGGCTGTTCGTTCTGTCAAACCCCCGTGTTCTGCAAGAAGATCGAAAAGATACCTCTGGAATCCCTTGAAAGGGTACTTTATACGTATAGAAGACTGGGTGTCAACGAGGTTCTTATCGGCGATGAAAATTTCGGTATTTTGAAGAGGCACACCAGAGATGCGATAGAACTGCTGAAAACGTACGGTATTAACTGGTATGTGATGACAAGAACGGATACACTGCTGCATAATTTCGACGAATGGTACGGCATGGGTTTTTCAGGTACGTTCTTGGGGATAGAAACCCTGGACCAGAAAAACCTTAATGAAGTTGGAAAGAACCTCGATGTGAACAAAACGGAAGAATTGCTGAAAAGGGTGAAGGATAAGAACATACTTCTCATGGGATTCTACATTATCGGATTCGAAAACGAGACCGAGGATTCCATCCGCAGAAGCATAATCAAACTTAACAGGGATTATTCCATAGATATGCTGCAGATATGCATATTGACACCCTTTCCCCGTACGAAACTTTGGGACGAGATAGAGGACAAATACGGCATATTCGAGACCGACTGGAGCAGATGGGACACAAAGCATCTTGTGTGGAACCATCCGGAGATACCGAAAGATAATATGGAATCCTTGCTTAAATGGGGTTTCAAGGTATCATACAGCCCTAAAAAATTCGTTTCCACCCCCATCAAGCATTACCTTTTACGCAGGAGCCGTAAGGGTTCGCTTCGGTCCATCGGTAAGATGACCTCCGATTTCTTCCACGCTAATATCAGTTACCGGAGACCGCCTCCGATTTAGTTTCGGTATTTATCGTTCATATGAACTCCAGAAATCTCAACAGGCAGTAGATCAAGATCAAAAAGTAAAGTCCGAAGAGCGCCTTCCATTTCTCACCTTTATAGAATAAAATCGAAGAAACTATTGCCGGTGGGACGAGTACAACAATATCCTGTAAACTGTGGAACATTAAAAGGGGTGATAGGAACAGAAAGATGATAAGTACGGAAACTATCTTCTTTCCCTTTTCAAGGCCGTAAACGGTATAAACATTTTTTACACCGGATCTCAGGTCCCCCTCGTAATCTGATATCGCGTTGATAAGTGGCGATATAGAGAGCACTACAAAGAGTAAAAAAGATAGTTGAAGTACATCGGAGTAAAATGGTATGGCCCTTGGGTGATAGGGGGCGTTTGATGCGATGCCGTCGGTCCAACCGGTAGGTGAATACACCCCCACCAGTAGAGCGATCACACTTCCCAATCCAATACAGATATGACCGTAAGGTCGGTTCCTCAGCCTGATAGGCGGAACGGAGTATATTACGGCTGCGAAAATTGCCATAGAATTTAAAAGGAATATAAACGGACCCAGCAGGATTGTGAACCACGACGATACTATCGCTATCACTATGCACAGTTCTAAGTAGATCTTTTCGTGTTTATGTTCTTGAACCAGGGGTCTGTCCGGGTGTGCCAGTTTGTCTATCGATACGTCGTACAGGTCGTTTAGGAGCGATGTGAACTGCCATATGAAGAAGGCGCTGCAAAAAACCGCTAAGAGCACAAAGGGAAAATGGTTCAATGCCAGGGGATCGAGTGCATAATCGGGGCTTATCTTCCTGACCACGATGATACCTATCAAAACCAGCATGATGAAGTGGATCGAACGAAAGGGTTTCAGGTTCCTTATCAGCGAGGAGAAGAAATCCTTTGAGGTCAGATACAACAGGATAGATACCATAACGGATATCTCTATCAAGAGCAACACGATATACAGATGATATCCTTGGTTCAGCAGAAGATTGGAAAGTTGTTGGGTCGATGGCAGCCCCCCGCCGGACACCATATCCGTTCGTAAGAGTTCATACAGTACGAATGTATTACCGTCTACGGTTACGCGTCTTATGAAGAAGGAAGGGAATGAAAGAGCTAATGTGGCTGCGAAGGCTAGGATACCGTATGTTGGAGCTTTGTGTTTTGAAGGAAAACGGGTAAAAATACGGTAGCAAAGTAAGATGGATATGATGACGACCACTATGATGACCATGCCTGCCTCCCCTTGGAACAATTGCCGGACGGATAGGTTCATTGCGGAGATCAAACGTGTGTTGTAGACCGTTCCGCCTGTCAGGCCGGACATGAGTGGGGTCAGGGCCAGGAGCCAGTAAAAATAAATCAAGTTTTCCAAAGTTCTGTCGATGTTGGGTTTTTTTGCCAGAATACCGAAGATAATGAAAATAATAAAAAAATAAAGGCTGAGTACGAGTATTTCCGTGGTAAGTACGAGATAAGAATATCTTATTTCCGTGTTGAAAGCACCTCTGAGTGCGAAGCTGACAGAACCCACTATCATAAGGTACAAGATTACGATGAGAGGTCCGAACCTTTTTTTTTCAAGGCTTGAATATATATCGAGTTTCATGGATCCTTCATTATCATACCTTCCTTCAATAACATTTTTTTGGTATGGTGAACGAGAAACCGTTGAATCAAACCAAAGTATTTTTATCCGTTGGTGTATTGGAGACGACTTCTTAGGATGTTTCAACCATGCCGAGGTAGCTAAGCCCGGACCAAGGCGCCGGCCTTGAGAGCCGTCTTTCCAAGCAAGCCGGTGGCGGACCCCCGCCTCGGGAGTTCGAATCTCCCCCTCGGCGTTTTTTTGTTTCGAGCTTTGCGAAAGACGAAAAAGTGAGGAAAATCTCTGATTTTGTGAAGTTTGAAAATTGCGGGAATATGTGTATTCCCGCTAACTTCTAACATTGCAAGTTAACGAGCAATTTAGAAGCAAGAGGCTCACGCCTTCGGAATATATCCGAAAACCTTTATGTACGTATTCACTTATAAAAAAAGCGATATAATGAGCGAAAACCATGTAATTCACACGATGCTGAACCATAAATCGGTGAGAAAATACAAAAATGAACCCCCTACCCAGGAGGAGATCGAGCAGATCGTCAGGGCAGGTCAGCAGGCACCCTTCGTATCCCAGCTTTACAGCGTTCTACTATCACGTAATAGAGAAAAACACCCCTTCAAAGCACCTCTCATGTTCACAATATGCGTCGACATACAGAAGATGGAAAAAATCATGGATAAAAAAGGGTGGAAGATGGTCACCAACGACCTATCCCTCCTGCTCTTCGGTATCCAGGATGCAGCCTACATGGCACAGAACATGGTTACCGCAGGTGAAAGCATGGGTATCGGCAGTGTATTTCTGGGAAGGGCGATATACATAGCTGAAAGTATCAAAAAGGAATACCAGCTACCGGATAGGGTGTTCCCGTTGGTACAGCTCGCCATGGGGTATCCCGACGAAGATGAACCACCGCGTCCGAGATATCCTCTTGATTTCGTTCTTTTTGAAAACAAATATCCGGAACTTACCGACGATTTAATAGACAAGGCCGTAAGTATGATGGACGAAGGATACCTCCAGCAGGACTATTATCGTAAACTTAACGCCAAGATCAAGTTGTCCGGAGATAAAGAAGATAGATTCACCTACGATGACTACAGCTGGACAGAACATATATCCCGTAAATGGGGGCAGTGGTACGACAGCATAGAAACACCCTTAAAACAACTGGAAACCTGCGGATTTCATATAGTGACCGATGAAGAGGACTAATCCTTCTCTTCCTCTTCCATATTTTCCCGATGTCGTAAGAATAATATGATCACTGCTGCGACTATGACTGAAACGAGTATCTGAAGGAATAGTATGTTCTTGTAGAAAGGTTCCGTTTCATCTTTAGTGGTATCTCCACCGTTGGTAGGAACTGAATCCGAGATAGTAACACTCTGTATCACAATATCTTCGACAGGTACATCGTCGAATCCACCTACAGATGTCGTTTGAACTGTGGCGATAGAATCCATCACATCCATACCATCTATGACTTTACCGAATACGCAGTACACTCCCGCGTCAAAATCCAGATTATTATTGTTTACCAGGTTAATATAGAATTGGCTGGTAGCAGAATGAGGATCGTCGGTCCTGGCCATCGCTATAGTTCCGCGATTGTTTCGGTGACCGCTTATCGAAGCTTCGTTTTGAATAGGACCATAAGTAGGTTCTACATATTCCATCCCAGGTCTGAACCCGCCGCCTTGTATCATGAAATTCTGAATAACCCTGTGGAAAATCAAACCGTCGTAGAACCCGTCCTCTGCATATTTGACGAAGTTCTCAACTGTGATAGGTGCATCCTTCTCGTATAGCTCTATCCTAATTGTACCTCTGTTGGTCTCTATAACCGCGATAGGGTTATTACCACTGGTCTGTGCTGTGTTTCCGGACAATAGCATTAAACTCATCATGAACATCACACACGTTGCAAGAGTGCATATTTTTTTATTCATCTTAACACACCTATACCGATTACGCAGGTTAATAAAAAGGTTATCGACCGACGAAGACGTTTATTTATTAATATCATCCAGGTCTCTTCTAACGTTTTGTAGTGCCTTTTCGATAGCGACAATTTTCTTGTAAATATTATTGATCTTAAGTGTTGTTTGATCTATTTTATTCTCTTCGCGTTTCAAGACCTCTTCCTGATCTCTCACCATCTCTATTAGAGCGTCGTCCAATATCTGCATTGCATGATTATACTCCTTTTCATTGGCTTTTTTCTTTCCCTGTTTAAGAGCCTCCAAGTATGTATCTATCTCCTTACCGCTCTCTTTGATTTCTTGAATACGTTTTTTACCCTCCTCGATCTTTTCATAGATTGCCAGGATATCTTCGGAACATTCAAGTGCTTCCTCAATATTTTTGAAGCTTTTCTTAAGGTCACCTGCTTTATGGGCATCAAAGGCTTGGTGGACGAGTTCTTTTACATGATCTATTTCCATTTTAGTCTCTCGCAATAAAGAAAGCCGTTCTTTGGCGATCTCAAGGTTTTCCATTAACGTTTTTTCATAGTCGTTTTGCTCCTCTATGAACGTAATAATCTCCTTTTTCAAACTTTCACAATCAACCTTTGGTTGGACGTATTCACCCTGAGAGCAAACCTCTAGTCTCTCTTTCAATCTTTCTTCGAATCCGTTTCGGGTTTCTTTATTAACAATTTCTTCAATCAGGTCTTTGGTACTTTTTACGGCCTCATCAAGTACGATTATATCTTCACCCTGTTTGTTTACGTCCTCGATCATCCCGAGAACCTTTAACGTGTCGCCTTCCTTTTTCGAATTAATCAGTTCTTTAAAATTTTCTTTAAAAGCATGAATATCGAATTCAGAATCTCTTGCTTTCTTAAGTGTAGTTTTTATGTTGTTAATATAGCTAGATATATGGTCGGAGGTACTGTCATCATTCAAAACCCGTATCAGTTCTTCGGCCAAGGCTGATTTATTGCTGAAACTTTCAGGATTATCTATACCAAGGTTATCAGCTATATTGTTCATCTCTTTACGGGTATTGTTTTTGATAATGTCCTTCGATTCCATAAATTTCCCTTTATCTCTAACCTAAGTTATCTTTCAATATATCAATCTTTCCCACACCTATGAACATCATAGGAAAGATTTTTTATATAAGACTGGTTTTAAGGGATTCCGTATACCTTATAATCGCAAAAGCGGGGTAGGGTAGCCAGGAAATCCCGTCGGGCTCATAAAATACATAAAACATACGTGTTTGAGGTACCCGGAGACCAGTGGTTCAAATCCACTCCCCGCTATTCATTTTTGATTTATTTACAATATTCTCCGAAAATACCTAAATAGTAGTTCCAATATGCCGTTAACGTTTACGAAAAAATGCAGGTGTTAAAAATGACAAAGAAAGAAAGTCACATAGAAGCAAGAATGGAGGAAACTAAGATATATCCCCCGTCCGAAGAGTTCAAGAAAAAGGCGAACATTAAGGACCCCGCCATATACAAGTATGCAGAAGAAAATTACGAAGAATTCTGGGCGGAACAAGCAGAGAATCTCGATTGGTACAAGAAGTGGGACAAGGTTCTGGAATGGGACGCGCCTTTTGCCAAATGGTTTGTCAACGGTAAGATAAATGCATCATACAATTGTGTTGACAGGCATGTTGAGAACGGTAAAGGTGACAAGGTAGCCCTTATCTGGGAAGGAGAACCGACGGATGAATCGAAACAGTACACTTTTTCCGAACTAAAAGATGAAGTTTGTAAATTTGCCAACGGACTTAAGGAACTGGGAGTTGAAAAAGGAGACGTGGTAACCTTTTATCTACCGATGATCCCCGAATTGGCTATCGGTCTTTTAGCTTGTGCAAGGATAGGTGCCCCGCACAGTGTGGTCTTCGGAGGATTTTCACCTACCGCACTTGCCGATAGGGTACACGATTCAGAATCCAAGGTACTGGTAACCGCCGACGGATATTACCGCCGAGGTAAGAAGTTAAACATGTGGGAGAATGCTTTGGAATCCCTCGAAAGTACTCCTACTGTAAAGAAGGTAATCGTAGTTGATAGATTGGGTAGAGATGATATCACACTGTCCGAGGACAGAGATGTGTATTACCATGAACTGACAGAGGATCAACCTCTAGAATGCGAACCCGAACAGATGGATGCCGAAGATATGTTATTCCTTATGTACACTAGTGGTACAACAGGTAAGCCAAAAGGTGTCCTTCACACTACTGGTGGATACCTAACAGGCACTATGACTACCCATAAGTGGGTTTTTGATATAAAAGATGATGATATGTACTGGTGCACGGCGGATATCGGTTGGATAACAGGACACAGCTACATCGTTTATGGTCCTCTCGCCAACGCTACCACTACAATAATGTATGAGGGATCACCGGATTATCCCGATAAGGACAGATTCTGGAAGATAGTTGAAAAATACAAGGTGACGAAGCTTTACACAGCACCCACGGCTATCAGGTTGTTCATGAAGTGGGGTCGAGAGTATCCGGACAGGTGCGATCTTTCAACCCTTAAACTTCTGGGAAGTGTCGGCGAACCCATCAACCCCAAGGCATGGGAGTGGTATCATGAAGTCATAGGCGGCGGTAACTGCCCCATCGTCGATACATGGTGGCAGACCGAAACAGGTATGATACTGATCACACCATTGCCCGGAATTACCGATCTAAAGCCGGGAAGCGCTACGAAACCTTTCCCAGGTATAAAAGCGGATATTTACGACGCAGGCGGCAACAGTTTATCTCCGAATCAAGGAGGATATCTTGTACTGAAAAGACCTTGGCCCTCAATGCTAAGGACACTTTATAAGGATCCTGAAAGGTTCAAGAAAACCTACTGGAGCGAGTACGGTATAGATACGTATTTTGCCGGTGACGGAGCTAGAGTAGATGAAGATGGTTATTTCTGGGTGGTCGGTAGGATCGACGATGTTTTGAACGTAGCCGGACATAGGTTAAGCACCATGGAGATGGAGAGTGCCCTGGTCGACCATCCCGCGGTTGCAGAAGCCGCAGTGGTCGGTAGTCCCGATGATTTGAAGGGACATGTGCCTGTGGCATACGTCATACTGGAAGGCAATAGAACCGGTTCCGACGAATTGGGTCAGGAACTCAGAGCTCACGTCGGTAAGATCATAGGTCCTATAGGGAAGCCATCTACCGTTCACTTTACGGAGGACCTACCCAAGACGAGATCCGGTAAGATTATGCGGAGAATCCTCAAAAAGCTGGAAGCTGGTGAGGAAGCCGGCGATACATCTACCCTGAGAAATCCGGAAATCGTCGAAAAGCTGAAGGAACAGGTCAGTAAATAGAAAAAAAACCCCCTTCCCTTTTACTTCTTTTTTATTTTTTTATGAATTTGTTAGTCAGCGTACCGATCCCTTGGATCTCCACTTCCACTACGTCTTGATGGTGTATAGGTCCCACACCTGCCGGGGTGCCCGTGGAGATCACATCACCCGGTTCCAGGGTCATGTACTTGGTTATTTCGACTATCAATTCGGGAACACTGAATATCATATTGTCTATTGAAGAATCCTGCATTGTTCTACCATTGGACCTGAGTGTTATCCTGGCGTCTTCGGGAACCTTTTCCGGCAAGGCTATCACCGACCCCATGGGAGCGGACTTGTCGAAGGCCTTCCCTCTTACCCAGTTCTGCTCTTTTCTCTGATCGTCCCGGTTGGAGAGGTCATTGACGCATGTATATCCGGCCACCACATCCATGGCTTTATCGAGTGAAACCATCCTGCATCGTTTACCGATTATCACACCCAGTTCAGCTTCATGATCTATTCGCTCTACACCGGGTAACAGTGTGATGGTCTCTCCGTGGCCGGCTAGTGAATTAGGTGCCTTGAGGAACAGTGATGGTCTCGAAGGAGGTTCCCTACCCGTTTCAGCAGCGTGATCCGCATAGTTCAACCCGACACAAACTATCTTGCTTGGCTGAGTAGGTGGTAGTATTTCAACTTCGTTGATGGAGAGTTCACGCTCTTCCAGAAGTATCTTACCGTCTGCGAATTCCCCGAGATGTATGCCGCCGGTTTCGTCCTTGAATCTTATCCGCAACATGGTTGTACAAACTTTACAACCACAGATATAATTTTGGGTATGGTGTGCGCTATGGATACTTGGTTACATCGGTAAAAGAATGTGGGGACTGATGTCCCCCTTTTACAAACTTCTCTCGCTTCACTCGTTAAGATAATTGAATGCCACAGAATCAGAGATTCTGTTCACTTTTTCATTTCACGCTACGCCTGAAATAAAAAAATGCGAGGGAAGGGATTTGAACCCTCGGACCCCTATGAGACAGCGCCCTCAACGCTGCGCCGTTGGCCATGCTTGGCTACCCTCGCTTGAGGAGTGAAAAGGTTTGAACGAGTTAAGCGTGTTGTAGGAATCTCCGATTCCTGCTGACTCGCAATGAGAATAGATGAATAACTGTGGGAGCAAATAGTTTTTTGGTAGCACCGTACAATGATCATCATTCGATGGATTCAACCATCTCTATAACATTCTCAAATTTATCCACGAGTGCAATCAAAGATTGTTTCAATACTTCTTCGGCGGATAACGAACCATCGGTTTCGTACCTGAGTATGAACTTGTTTTCCAATCCCAAAACGTCAATGGCTCCCCTCGGACACTCTTCATCGCAGACATGGCATAGTTTGCATCTTTCTAAATCGGTTACGATTATCTTACCGTCTTTTTCCTCGAGTATATCGATAGGACATTTGGATACACATTCTCCACAATTGTCACATTTGTCCTCGTCTATCTCTATACTGGGATAATACTTGTATCCCACACCACTAGTTGGCTGCCATTTTGCATGTTCGTTTGCAGTTCCAAGCTCGGCTATAGCGTATATAAGCAAAGCTTGGTTTTCCGTCAGTTTGACGATGGGAATGTACTTATCAGCCACTGATAGGTCGGTGTCGCCTACAGGTATAAGGTCCCCGGAGTAAACCGTACATGGGCCCTTCTTGTTGAGGCTGTATATAACGGTACAATTCGGGCACCCTTCGCCATCGCATGTTTCACATTGTTCTCTGTAGTTGTACAAGTTAAGGTCAGTTGGAATAGGTATAAGCCCCAGTCTATGGGCTATGATCTCATCGAACAACGGCGTGGTGCTTTCATATTCACCTTCATCACCTTCTCTACCCGCAATAGATCCCAGATGGAATTCAACGTCTTCTATCGCTAGTTTGGGAACATCAGCTATAAGAACTCTCCTTAAAGCATTGGCCAACGTGGGGTTGGCATCTGAAATAACTATCTTCGCTTTCCTTTCCTGTAGTTCCCGAATTTTCACCTTCATTACAAACACCGTTAAATATGATTATACACGCCGCCCTCTACGGCCGCCCTTTGGACGTGTGGTATCATGAGGTACGGGAGTAACGTCCTCTATGGTTCCTATCCTGATACCGGCCCTTGCAAATGCCCTGATAGCCGCCTGTGAGCCCGGGCCCGGAGAGTGAGATTTGCTGCCGCCCGGTGCCCTTACCTTGACATGAATATTGGTAATGCCCTTTTCCTTAGCCTCGTCGATGGCCTTCTTAGCGGCTTCCATCGCCGCATAGGGCGATGCCTGGTCCTTGTCCTGTCGAACAACCATTCCGCCTGTTGCCTTTGCAATGGTCTCGGATCCGGTTATATCTGTGATAGTTATCAGTACGTTGTTGTAAGATGCATAAACGTGTGCTATACCCCATTTTGCCATAATTATCTCCTCCTCCTCCTGTTCCTGAAGGATTCCTTCTCCTTGTCTTTCCTCATCTGTTCTGGAATGAAGGTATGTGTCTTCTCCTCATCCGGACGTACAGGATGAAGTTCGTCGCTGAGGGGAGAAAGAGGATGATAGGATATATCGGATTCTTCGGCACGATTTATCACATATCCGGGAATGGTGATCCGTCTCCCGTCTACATGTATGTGTCCATGGGTTATCAATTGTCTCGCTTGCCGTGGTGTATTCGCCAAACCCTTATGGTAGACTACCGTCTGAAGCCTTCTGTTAAGTACATTCTCTACGGTCAGGTTCAGTACATCGTTAAGTGTAAGTTCTTCACCAACCAGATATCCGTTCCCGGTCAATTTATCTATCAGATCGTCCACCTCCTTCTTGGCCTGGCTATCACCATATCTTAATCTTGCTTGAAGATTCCTCGCCTGAGAACGAATGTTCTTAAGAATAGATCGAGCTTTCCAAAACTCTTTTTTGTTCTTGAGCCCGTAATAACGTACGTAATCGTTCTCCATCTGGATACGCTCGGATTGCCAGGGGTGTGGCGGATTTTGGTATTTTTTTCTGCTAAATTTAGGATCGCCCATGTAATTTCACTCCTTGATTATTTCTTCTGTATCATCTTTCTCCTTTGCACACCCACTGTAAGGCCTGATCGACCATTCGATCTAGTCCTTTGTCCTCTCACCTTTTGACCTGTATCATGACGTATTCCTCTGTAACAACTGATTTTTTTCAAACGGTTGATATCGTCACGAAATGCCATATCTATATCCGGACCGAATAGGTGCTTATCTTCGCCGGAATAAGGATCTCTTTTTCTATTGACAAACCATGTAGGAACCTGTTCAGTGAATTCAGTAATACATTTTTTGAGTTTTTCTATCTCTTCGTTACTTAAGAGACCGATCTTTTTTGTACCTGATACGCCTGAGTGTTTCACAAGACTTTCAGCTACCCTGGTACCGACACCCTTTATATCCCTGAGTGCATACAGGGTGGGCTTTTCACCCTTTAGGTCGGTATTCATCAAACGGACTATATAATTGAAATCGTCTGGATATTCTTCTTCTGCCAAATTGTTTACCTCCATTGAATGCTGGAGTTATAGTTGGAGGGTGCTAATCAACACGTCATATAAATACGTTATCCCCACGACTCTCTATTTTACTTGAATTTTTTTACCCTTTCCACCCATAGATGCATACCTGATTCTTCAAATCCTTTCCGAGCGTCCTTTACGTACTTATCGGCGGTATCCATCTCGCCGCATTCCGCCATCAGTATCGCTAATTCGTAGAATACTTTTGGCAGTTCCTCGTTATCATAGGTTTCGGATAGTAACTCCCTGCACTTCCAGAACTCATCCTGTGCCTCCTTCATCTTACCTTTACCCCGTAATATCCTTCCGTGGACGCGGCGGGTCTTTGCCTCCTCCAATTTTAATTTCGCCTTTTTGGAGATATCCAAAGCATTTAATGCGCACTCCAACGAAGACATCATCTCCTCCATGTCCAAAAAAACTTCGGCCATTCCACGATATGTGTCTGCGATAAGTCCTTTATTGTCCACGGACTGTGATAGCTCCAAACTTCTTTCGTAATTGTCCAATGCTTCAGCGAATCTTTCTTGTTGGTGATACACATCTCCGGTACATTTTGATATCAAGGCCATTTCATATTCATCATCCATATCCGATGCCAGCTCGAAACCTTTTTCAAGGTGTTCAAGAGCTTCTTCCATATTACCTTTTTTAAGGAGAACGATCCCAAGATTCCTATGGGATTCGGCTAAACCGTGGATATCACCGATATCCTCTCTTAGCTTTAATGAGCTGCGAAGCATCTCTGCGGAATCTGTGACTTTTCCCTTGAGATTGTATATCCATCCGATATCGTTCTGTAATTCCGCCGTGCCCCGTGCATCGCCTATCTTTCGGGAGATACTCAACCCTTTCTTGTATTCTTCGAGTGCCCTTTCGAGATCACCCATTTTCTCGTGTATCACTCCGATGTTGGTATGTGATTCGACCATCCCTTGCGAATCTCCTATCCTCCGTTTAATATCCATGCTTCTATCATGACAGTCAAGGGCCTTTTCGTAGTCTTCCATCATGGAATATATTATACCCATGTTGTTGAGGTTCATTCCAATGCCCTGGATATCACCTACCTCCTCCATATTTAGCAGACTTTTCTCGTTGTACTCCAAGGCCTTTTCAATATTATGTTTTCTCAGATACATAACTCCCAGGTTGTTAAGCGTTTTTGATAATTTAACTTTTTCACCCAAACTATCAAAACCTTCCGCAGCTATTTCCAGGTGTCTGGTCGCATCGTCAAAATCCCCGGATTGCAAGGCTATCGTACCCAAATTATGATGTGCTCTGGATATCTCCTTTTCATCACCTAGATCTTCCGCAACCCTTAGCTCATCTTTGAATATCTCGGCGGCTTTATGGTAATCGCCGGTCTTCATGTAGGTCCAACCCTTTACGTTCAGCAGTATGCACCACTCCTTTGTGTGTTCGGCACCAAGAGATATACCTATATTAATATATTCAATGGATCTTTCATAGGACCCCTGCATCAACCAAGTATGGGCTATCTTACGTGGGATTCTCGTTCTAAGACCAATTTCTTCCGTATTATCCGCATCCAGTTTACCTAATGCTTCCTCCAACCTCCTTCTTCCCTCTTCGTAGTTTCCGAGAATCGTGTGTGTATCTCCCATACTCTCAAGAAGGAGGCAGGACTTGCGGTCATCCTCGTAGGCGAGTGTCAACCCTTTTTCGAAGAGCTGTACGGCGTTCTCATGTGCGTAAAGGCTTTTGGCGTGTTCGCCGGCCTTCACGTAATATTCCAGTGCATTTTCACGTAAGCCCGCCTCCATGTAGTGATTGGCTATATCCGACAATCTGTCCTTGGTTCCGGAGTACCTTTCGGCCATTTTTCGGGCTACCACACCATGGAGTTTTTTCCTCCTTACCGATTTGATATTGTTGTATACGCCATCCCGTACCAGCTCGTGGGTGAAGTGGAAGCGATCCCTTTCGGCATCTTCGCACCATATGGCTTGGTCCACAAGTATATCTATTTGGTCCAGTAACCGCATCTCCGGTAGTTCGGATACCGAATCCAGTATATCAAAGGAGAATTCCTTACCCAGCACGCATCCAAATTCAAGTACCTGTCGACCCGCTCTATCCAGGTGAGATAGTTTCCGGTGTACGATCCTTTCAACAACCTCGGGTACCGTGATATTCATATCCTCCGTAGCGTAATAGCCTTTTTCTGCACTTACCTTACCTTCATCCTGCATCTCCTTTAACAGCTGTTTAATAAACAAAGGGTTTCCCCTTGTCTTTTCATTCATAAATCCTACGAAATTATCCGGGGTGTTAAAACCGGTTAGGACGTCGATCAATTTTTTCGTTGACATCTTATCAAGGGGTTCTAGGTCCACCTCCATATGCACATTCTTACGGCACATCCTGGAAAGGGTTTCGACCAGGGGATGGTCAAGGTTCACCTCTTCCGGTCGGTAAGTGGCCAACAGGAGCACCCTGTCATTCTCGAAGGTCTCCGCCATATACCGGAAGAGATCCAGAGTGGCCTTATCGGCCCAATGTAAATCATCAAGAAAAATGACGACAGGTTTTTTTTCCGATAATTTCATTATCATCCGCGTTGAATCGTAAAAAACCGCTTCCCTGAGGGCATCCAAACTTGATCTCGTCTCGGGTTCCGAATTAGAATCATAGGTTAAGAACTTGGTGAACTTTTCATCATGGTCCATGTCGTTCAACCCGGAAAGTGCTTCCTTGAAGGGGAGGTAGGGGTCCGCGGTTTCAACTTTACATACACCCTCGATGAATAGGAAACCGGACTCAAGGGCTATGGGCTTCAACTCGTAAACCAATCTTGTCTTACCAATGCCCGTCTCTCCCTTGATTATCACCGTCCTCGCCGAGCCTTTTTTCACATCGATCAATAATTCTTTAAACAATTTTAATTCACGCTCTCTGCCTATGAATATCTCTTCGATGTCTCTCTTTTTGCATAGGTCCAGTACGCCTTCTTCATCGATGTCCCTCAAGGCCGCCGTGATGGGGTCCTTTACATTTAGGAGCTCTTCTAACTCCCTGAGCGTGACGTTGCGTTTACCATTCTCGTCATTTATGGTAATGATTTCTTTCATCAATCCCTCTATGATCGAGTTAGCCTTCTTTTGGCCGAGGGGGGTAAGAATGTACACCTTCCTTCTTCGTTTGGAACCTCTAACGTGCCTTGTCCTCTCCTCCACCAGGTCAGATGAACTTTTTTTCAACCTGATCATTTCCTTTGATACGTGAGAACGTGCAAGGCCCAAGCTATCCGCTATTCCCGGCTGTGACACCTCGTACGGAACCTCCTTACCCCGGGCAAAGCGGGTGTAGGACAGCAGATGGATAAATATCCTATCTCGAACCGTTGGTAACCGCATCGCTACCACCGACCGTAAAGGAGGCATAATAACGTTACGGAAATTATCCGTATTCTGCGTTATAGATGTCACATGTACCAACTATGTTTATTTACAATCAAAAGGAATTGTATTACAACGAGTCAGGAGGTAATAGCTTGGAAAGTAAGAGAAAATATCTGTGTGCGGTGATCATCGTGTGTCTGATGGTTCCCATGGTCTTGGCGGAAACGAATAATGAACCGGGGTCTCAACCAATGTTCAGTATCGATAACGATATTGTAACTTTAAAAGACGGATATCCAGATATGGTTTCGTATAACGACCATAACAACAACCGCGTAGCCGACGGTCTTGAAGAGATAATTGCGAGCAAACGGAGTGTAATAAGTGTAATAGTGCTCCTTACAGGACCGCCAACGGATGATGACCTGGAGAACTTCGCAGGGTACGGTGGTGTGCTGACCAAAGGTCCATGGGCGGATGTGATCTACGGATTCGCGGGAGATATGCATACCGATAATATTTACGATTATGCAAGTTCGTGCCATAGGATCTTGGAGATAGAAGAGGAGAATGATTTCGACTACCACCTTTACATCACTTCAAATATGGTGCGGGCCAGGAATTACGTATTCTCGGATCTCGGGTACACCGGATCCCTGGACACCTCCCTTGCCATCATAGACACAGGTATAGATCCCGACCATACGGCCTTCGCCCCCGGCTACCTCGGCGAAGGTGATTTTGACGGGAAGATAGTGGGGTGGCACGACGCCTCCGGTACAGACCCGGAACCTCACGACGACGGAGGTCACGGTCAGCATGTAGCCGGTATAGCATCTGCGCAGGAATTCGCCGAGATAGATACGGAGGGAAGACTAGTCACCCACCACGGCTGGTCAACGACCCTGGGTGAGATAGAATATCCCGAACCGCCTGTGATTTACGTGGATGAACCGGGTGAGGTCGAGGTGAATTTCGCATACCTTGCAGACGTAAACTCAGGAGATATTACGTACGTCGCGTTGAAGTATTTGGGAGAGGTTCCGGAACCCGCGGTGTTCGATGGTAATACGGAGTACATAGTCAACTGGGAAGAAGCAGCCCGGTTCAACAATCCCGTCCAAACGCCCAACCTAAAAACATCAACCGATCGTAACTGGAACACCTTGACATACGACGTCGATTCTTCCTCATTGGGTTTCTACAGGGTAGTAACCTACCGCACATCCATCAGTGCCGGTCTCGGCCAGGGTATGAGATACGTATTCAAGATCCATAATCCCACCTCATGGGCTGATGCAGAGGGCAGCGCACCGGATGGCTACGGAACTTTTACCGGCATAGCACCTGACTCTAAACTGGTCATGGTCTCAGGCGGTATGTTCGTGGGTACGTCCACGTGGGTGGACGGATTGGACTACATCGTTGCCAACAGGGAAGCTCTCCATATAACTACCGTTTCCATGAGCCTCGGTACCGGCAGCGATAGTTCTTCCGTTAAGAATGCCATATACAATACGTGGAACTCGGGTATAATGATAGTTGCAGCGGCGGGTAATGCCGGCCCGGGAGGTTCGATCTCCTATCCCGCCAGGTACACGCCCGTGATAGGTGTTGCAGCGACACAGGCGGGTGGAAACCTTAGTTACTACTCGAGCAATGGATTACTGGATAATGGAGACGGGTACACAAAACCCGATATCGCAGCACCCGGAGGTTCCATCAGGTACCAGGGCGGAGTCATGTCGGCGGGCACGTACACCGGCTACCCTCCTACCCAGTGGGGTCACATCACCACGGATATCGAATCAATGTACGGATTCCAGGGCACATCCCAGGCTACTCCGGCTGTCGCAGGCGCCACCATGCTGGTGGTGGATTCGATAGGTGGTTGGGAGGAATACAATAGCGCCCCGCATCATTACAAACGACTGGTAAAATCATCTCTTTTGATGACCGCCACCGAAACCGCGGTTCCCAGGGAGATGTACACATTTGAAACCGGCGGACCGAGTGTTAACAGGGGTTTACCGGATATACACGAGGGCTACGGGTTCATGAACATAGATGCTGCCATCGAATCTCTTACGAGGGAGTTGAACATCGGTCAGGGCTACTCTTCATACATAACGACCATAAATCATACTTGGGAGAGCGATCTGAACCTGGATAACAACTACGGAAGAAAGGCCTGGGCAGGTAATGTATACCTGGAAGCCGGTGAGGATTATGACTTTTACCTGGATGTTCCCTCCACTGCGGATTTTGACCTTTACCTGTACGGGCCGCCCGACCAGTACGGCTACCCCGAGATAATCGATATAAGCAACACATCGGCAATGGGTGCGGACGAACACATAAACTACACATCTTCCGCGGGTGGCCGTTACTACGTAGTGGTTAAAGGTGTCTACGGTCATGGTTCTTTCCATTTCTCGTACACCGCTCCCGGTCACCTTGGTATAACGGTAACCCAACCCAACGGCGGTGAGGTCTGGGAGATAGGAACACAGGAAAATATCACATGGACGACAATTGAAGGGGCTTATCCCATAGACAGTGTAGACCTGTGGTACAGTATTGATGCAGGTGATACCTGGACCACCATAGACTCGGGACTTCCGGATACCGGTAGTTATACATGGACCATCCCGGACACAACTAGCCTGGAATGTAAGGTACGGGCTCTGGTAAGAGATACGGGAGGAATGACCAACGAAGATACCAGCGACGGTTACTTTGCCATCCTCGGAGACCCTGTAGAAGTAACTTTGATCTCACCCAACGGCGGTGAGATATGGACCGCCGGGGATACGGAGACGATATCGTGGAACACCGACGAAGGTGATAATACGGTAATAGATGTTGACCTTGAATACAGTTCGAACGGCGGAGAAACATGGAATGTCATCGATACGGGATTACCCGATACCGGCGGCTACAGTTGGCAGATACCCAACGTGGCCAGTGGTGAATGTTTGGTGAGAGTTACTGTTCACGATGACCTTGGCTTCGGATATCAGGATATGAGCGACGGTTACTTCGAGATAGTGGGCATACCGCCTGCTCCACCCCTGAACTTGATGGTGGAACACCACGGTCCCATCGGAACCCTGGAACTCTTCGAAGAGGACTTTACCGGTGTCGATACCGGGACGATCCCAGTTGGCTGGACCAAAGCTCCCGATACCGCTCACTGGCGTGTTGAGAATACCAACAGGGCGGGAGGTGTGGCTCCCGAACTGGAGTTCTATTACTCACCGTCGGAAACAAGCATCCGCAGATGTTACACACCTGTAATAGATTCCACATGGTTTACCGAACTGGAATTGAGCTTCAGGCACTTCCTGGACGATTACGGCTCTCAATCTAGGTACACCCTCAGGGTGGAGACATCGTCCGACGGTTCCAACTGGGATGAGATATGGTCAATAGAATCTCCCATAGGTGACATAGGCCCGGAACTGGTAACGATACCCTTCACCCACAACGTGGGTTCCGATACACTGTACATATCATGGACCTTCGACGGTAATTCTTATGATATGTGGAGATGGGATATAGATGATATCATACTTACAGGTGAAGGAGGTGAAGGCGACGAACATAACCTGCTCACGTGGGATGCCAGCCCGAACGACCCTGCTGAAGTCAGTCATTACAACATATATCGGTCGGAGGACTACGGCGGACCCTGGGACGAAAGCACCTTCATAGACAGCGTATCGGCGGACGGTTCGTCGAACTATACTTACCTGGACGAGAACAAGGGCACCGCGGACGAGATACTCTGGTGGTATATCGTGCGTGCGGTGGGAGCAAATGGTATGGAGGAGGGGAACGAAAACGCAGTGCAGGAACCGGGCGCCGTAGTTGTGACTTTTGATATACCACTTTACGCGGGCGGAGACGCTGACGGTTGGAACTTTGTCTCGTTCAATCTTATACCTGCGGATATATCGCTTATCACTATACTAGATAATACTACATACGGGATCTCGGGTAATTACGACCGTGTGATGTACTACGACGCATCTGCGGGCGAGTGGAGATCTTATGTTCCTGGTAGGGGGGATAGATACAACACACTCGATACATGGGACCACCGCATGGGCGTGTGGATACGTATGGTCACTAGTGATACGCTGACCGTCGTCGGAACCGCACCTGCGACGATCACCATCACCTTGTACCCCGGCTGGAACATGGTGGGTCTGCCCGCTTCGGCGAGCGGTAATCACGGGTTGCCCGGTGATGTCGACAAGATCGGTTACTTCGATGCGACACAAACATACAATCTTGCGTACGACCACGACCCGGGCAGCTTCGTTTTCGAGTCCGGTAACGGCTATTGGATACACAATCCGACGGATACTGCGATCTACTGGGAGGTAACCTACTGATGAAACGCTATACGCCGTCCCTGACAATCGTGATCTTACTGGTGCTCTCTACCCTCGCTCTGGGCGGTGTCATTCATGATGAGCAAACACATCTTGTTTACGAAGAGGAATATTCAAACCAGACCTCGGCGGACTATTTGATAGTACTGGCTAATTCAACATGGGAAGACGCGATCCAGCCATTCGTTGAATTCAAGGGATCCCAGGGCCGGATTGTTAGGACTATCACCGTTGAAGGGTATCCCTACATACCAAGCGATGATTGGGAATTGAGTATAGAGGAGGGTAACGTAAACTTCAACCACATCCACGGAGAGATTGTGAATGTTTGGCAGGAAGAGGGACAGCCTTGGCCTTTTTATACCCTACTTGTAGGTGCTGCGGAATACCTCAGCCCTGCTTTCAACGGATACGTGGATGACCTCATATATGATGTAACCTGGAGAATGTGGCGTGACCATGAATACTGGGACCTTGACGGTAACGCCAATACATATCAGACCATGGTGGGCCGATGGCCGGTTTACAACGAAACCGAGATTCAATGGCTCACGGATAGAACCATAGCCTATACCAACACGTGGGGCGAGTGGACGGAAGATATACGTGTCTGGGGTACCTTCGAATCTGACATAAACGATGTGGCGGATCAGTTGAGTGCAGGCTTGCCATATAACGTTTCGACACTCATAGGCGGTTCTGCGGTTTACGATGAGGTAACACAGCAGTTCTTCGAAGACGGACATTCGCTGTACTTCTACAGAGGGCACGGCGGGCCTTATATATGGCAGGGAGGTGATTACACCACGAAAGATTATTACGAGAGAGGCCTCGAGTATCCGGAGAATTACCCCGATGCCAGGCAGGGGCTGATGCTGAGCATCGCGTGCAGCACCGGTAAGTTGTACAATATAACACGGCACACATCCTATGGTGACCCATGGGGTATAATCGGTGACGGAAGTTATCGAAACATAGGTGAGCAGTGGGTACTTAACAGGAACGGAGGCGTAGGATTCCTGGGTGCTTGCAGGTTTATGACGTCTGGTGCAAATACCGAATTGGCCCAGGCCCTTGTGGACGGTTTGGTTGACGGCGTGACAAAGTTGGGTGAACTGGCATTGATATCCAAGGATGTAACAATTCAATACAATCTTCTTGGGGACCCCGACACTGATCTGGTGTTTAGAGCCGAGGCACCTATAGATGTGACCGTAACCAGGCCGGACGGTGGTGAGGCATGGGGAATCGGCACCGAAGAAGCTATCACATGGACCACGGAAGAGGGTGCGTACCCCATAGACAGCGTGGACTTGCTGTACAGTACGGATACCGGGATATCATGGACGACCATCGAAACGGAACTTCCGGATACGGGCAGCTATATGTGGACGATCCCCGACGAAGTCAGCTTGGAATGTTTGGTGAAAGCGGTGGTACGGGACACCCAGGGGAATACACGTGAAGATACCAGCGACGGTTACTTTGCGATAATCGCCGACCCAATAGAGGTAACCGTGATCTCTCCCAACGGCGGTGAGATATGGACTGCTAGGACCACGGAAACCATATCGTGGCTGACAGACGAAGGTGATAATACGGTAATCGATGTGGACCTTGAATACAGCTCGAATGCAGGCATAACGTGGAATATCATCGATACGGGATTGCCGGATACCGGCAGCTACAGCTGGGAGTTATCCAATGTAGCCAGCGATGAATGTTTGGTGAGAGTTACTGTTTATGATGACCTGGGATTGAGCTATTCGGATGAAAGCGACGGCTACTTCGAGATAGTTGGTATACCACCCGCACCCCCCTCGAACTTGATGGTAGAACATCACGGTTCAAGCGGAACCCAGGAACTCTTCGAAGAGGACTTTACAGGTGTGGATACAGGTACCATCCCCGAGGGTTGGACCAAGGCGCCGGATACCACCCACTGGCGTGTTGAGGATACCAACAGGGCCGGAGGTTTGGCCCCCGAGCTGGAGTTCTATTACTCACCATCGGAAACAAGCATCCGCAGATGCTACACACCGGCAATAGATTCCACGTCGTTCACCGAGCTTGAATTGAACTTCAGACACTTCCTGGACGACTACGGTTCCCAATCGCGCTACACCCTCAGAGTGGAGACATCATCCGACGGTTCTAACTGGGAAGAGATATGGTCTATAGTATCTCCCATTGGCGATATAGGCCCGGAAGTGGTAACAATACCCTTCAGCCACAACGTCGGCTCAGATACACTGTACATCTCATGGACCTTCGACGGTAATTCTTATGATATGTGGAGATGGGATATAGACGATATCATACTTACAGGTGAAGGAGGCGAAGGCGACGAACACAACCTACTCACGTGGGATGCCAGCCCGGACGACCCTGCTGAAGTCAGTCATTACAACATATATCGGTCGGAGGACTACGGCGGACCCTGGGACGAAAGCACCTTCATAGACAGCGTATCGGCGGACGGTTCGTCGAACTATACTTACCTGGACGAGAACAAGGGTACCGCTGATGAGATACTCTGGTG
>JAFDTZ010000005.1 GCA_019594305.1 Thermoplasmata archaeon | reverse complement strand
GGCAAGAGATCTCACCGCCTATCGTATACATCCACTCACCAACTGAGGGTGACATATATACCGATAAAAATGTTTCAGTTGAATGGGAGGGGACTCATGATATCTTAGGCATCTCACACTACGAGATACGGTTGAACGAGGACGATTGGATAAACGTCGGGACGGATACCCGATATACCTTCGATGATCTAGAGGACGGTGAATATACAGTAACCGTTAAAGCGGTGGATAATGCAGGAAACGAAGCTATGACGTCAGTCTCTTTCACCATCGACACCGGTACCAGCCTGCTTTGGTGGGTTCTTTTGGTGTTTGCGGTGGCCATCGCAATAGTACTTGCCCTGCTCTTCGTAAAGAAGAGAGGGTTACCGATCCGGTATGATAGGGGCGATAAGTGATGATAGGGATAATTACCCTTGGATAATAGAACAGCCAGATGACGATGGAGATCTTCTGTCTGATCATCTAAAGCCTATACTTATCGCTGTGATCGCTATATTTGCGATACTCGTGGTGATTTTCGTAGTCAGGAAGAGAAGAATCCAAGGATATACACAAACCCGTCGGTCCGAGTACTCTTCCCCTAGAGATATGGCGGATCAAAAAGGAACTTGAACCGCTATAGGATATGCACCAACGAAGAATATGTTGATAAAAACGTAAATATATGATCAGGAGAGTGCGATCGTGTATTTCCAAAAATATTTCCTGCATCACCTCGAAATACTTAAATATCATGGAAAGCTCAACAAGATACATCATGCTAGTTGGCTCGGCTTCGATGTTTAGGGGTAAATGTGCCTACTTTCAAGGTGTAAATATATGTTGTATATTAAACAATAAAAAACTGGTAAAAGGAGAAAGGTAAGATGGAAGATATGAAAGAATTTCTAGCTACGTTCATATTGGCGTTATTTGTATACCTATTTCTGACCTTAGCTTCAGGTGGTTCCATAATAGAGGGTTCTATATTATGGAGTCTTGAGGAGATAGTTTTTGGTATATCCATAGCCCTGATAGTGGCGGCGGTAACGAGTCACATACTCTGCCGCTCCAAAAACTTCAGGATGCTGAGTCCGTTAAGATGGTTGATCATGTTGGTTTATGCAATACCCCTTTTTATCGAGATGGTGAAAGCAAATTTTGATATGGCTTACAGGGTGATAACAGGGAGGATAGAGCCGGCTATTGTAAAGATCACTCCGGACCTGAAGACAGATCTGGGCATAACCATCCTTGCTAATTCCATCACCCTTACACCTGGTACACTCACTGTTGAAGTTGACGATGAGAAAAGCGAACTTTACATACACTGGATAAAGATGAGAGATGACCCCGATGAAATAATCTCAGGACGGTTCGTAAGATGGATAAGGAGGTTTGCCGAATGAACTATGCAGATCCATTGTATATTGCAGTTGCCGTTTTCATTGTGTATATAATAATATCGACCTTCAGAATATTCCTAGGACCGACTGCCGCTGATAGGACGGTTGCCTTTGATACCATCAATACGCTTGTGGTAGCTAGTATGATAGGATTGGGGGCGGCCATGTGGGAGGTACTCTTCATCGATATCGCCATCGTGTACGCTATCCTTTCCTTCGTCACCACCCTCTTCATAGCCAAATATCTTGAGGAAGGTGATAGAGGATGATAGTGATAACGATGGTATCTGTGTTCCTGGCCATTTCGCTCGTATTCAATGGTCTGGGTGTTATCGGTCTGCACCGCTTCCCGGATGTATACACGAGATTACATGCGGCGACCAAGTGCACGACCTTCGGCAGCATTTTCATGACATTCGCGGTGATGACCTACAGCGGCGGCATGTATTACTGGTCAAACGATGCTAAATACCTCAATATGGCACTACACACCTTTGCTGCGATGATCGCTTTACTGATCACCAACCCCACCGGTGCACACGCCATCGCGAGGGCGGCACACAAGATGGGGGTAATTCCCAGATATGCGGTAAAGGACGAACTGAAGGAGGCGAAATAAATGCCCATATATGAGATAATTATTGTTCTTACCCTTGTGGGACTGGTGATGACCGCTTTAGCTGTAGTATGGTTCAAAGACCTTATATCGGCGGCCATCGCACTGGGTGCCAGCAGCCTACTGCTGTCTTTGCAATTTTACCTGTTGAGGGCACCTGATGTGGCGATCGCTGAGGCCGCCGTTGGTGCAGCCCTTACCACTGCAATATTTATTTTTGCCATCAGAGCCACAGATAGACAGGAGGGATTCTCTTGAGAAAATCCGTGGCCGCATTGGCCTTCCTTATAGTCTTTGCGTTCTTGCTGTTGGGCATGTCCCAACTGAGACCCTTCGGAGAACCGGAGAACACCGAGATGGACGACTACTTCCTTTACGACCAAGAAGAAGGGAGTCAAGCCCACAACCAGGTTAACAATATAGTAACGGCAATACTCTTCGATTACAGAGGTCTAGATACACTCGGTGAGGCCACCGTACTTTTCTCAGCTGTCAGCGGGGTAGTAACCGTGTTGCGTAAAGTGAAAAAGTCCGGAAAGGAGGTGCAGGGATGAACTGGAAGATGTCTAGAGTGGTTAGGACAATCGCTGATATCATGGTGGTCCCGATAATCATCTTTGGTATTTACTTGATAATCCACGGCCATCTGTCGCCGGGAGGCGGTTTCCAGGGTGGGGCGGTCATAGCATCGTCCACCGCTTTGTTGATAATCGCCTACGGCAGCTTTGGCAAGCACAAGGATTCTCTTTCATCCTTGGAGTCCACCGGCCTTACTCTATTCATACTGATCGCATTCCTAGGCCTGGGCTACACCGTGTTTTACAATTTCCTCGCTTCCGGGGGCGCTGTATTCGGCGGGACGGTACCTTATGGTATAAATCCCGGACGTTTGGACAGTGGAGGAACCGTACCGTTGATGAACATAATGGTAGGTCTGGAGGTCACCGCCGCCTTGAGCTTGATACTGTGGATGATGGCAAAGGGCAGCGATTCAATGGACGTTGAGGAGGCGAGCGTATGATTTCTTGGTTCCTTCATCTACCTTTTTTGGTAGTCGGTATCCTGGTGGCTATCGGACTGTACACCGTGTTGTTCAAGAACAACCTTATCAAGATAATCATGGGTATTGCCATAATACAAAACGGTGTCAACCTTTTCCTTATATCCTTGGCATATCGAAAGGACGGAGTAGCACCCATATGGACAAGTGCCCCTGATGAGTTCATGGTAATGCCGACGCCACACGCTCTGACACTTACCAGTATCGTCATAGGACTTGCGACTACGGCTCTTCTATTATCCTTTGTGATGATGATAAAAAGACATTACGGTACTATAGACGCCGACAAAGTGAGGAGGTGTAGAGAATGAATTTTGTAGAACACGCACCTACCTTAATATTGGGACTTCCCCTTTTGTTCGCCTTCCTGATACCGCTGTTAGGCCGCATTTCCAAGGATATGCGAGACATATTATTTCTCATGGGATTACTTCTTACCGGCCTCTTCGTGGGTATAATGGCCTACGAAGTTCTTACGGTAGGGGGTTGGACCTATGTATTCGGTGCTTCAACATCGGAACCGACCAACCCTATAACATCATACTTTAGGATTACCTTTGTAGCCGACGGTTTCAGTGTACTAGCGACCTTGACTATCGCTCTGGTGGCCTTGGGCGCCGGTTTATTTTCCTTCGATTACATGGCAGGCCACGCAGCCTTGGATAAATTCTACAGTCTTTTCCTACTTACCTTAGCAGGTGTCAACGGGATGGTCCTTACGGGAGATCTTTTCAACCTCTTCGTATGGTTTGAAGTAACATCAATTGCGTCATGTGGGCTCATCGCTTTCACAAATTACAGAGGTAAAAGTGTCGAAGCTGCCTTGAAATACATGATATTGAGTGTCCTCGGAGGACTATTTTTACTCATATCCATAGGACTTCTTTACGGTCAATACGGAGTAGTCAACTACAAGTTACTCTCCGACGGTATCGCAGGTTCACCGGGATTGTTCGTTAACAAACTGGCCCTTGGAATTTTACTGCTGGTTTTCGGGATGAAAGCAAGCACTGTACCCATGCACATGTGGGCACCGGACGCCTACAGTGAATCTCCAGGTCCTGCAACGCCCCTGATCGCCATAACCAGCCTGGGCTCGCTATTCGTACTGTTCCGACTTACCTTCGGAGTTTACGGTGTCAACATGGGCCCCGGGGTGATAGGTACGATTTTGATAATCCTGGGGGTACTTTCCATGTTTATCGGCGTATCCATGGCCCTGGTCCAGAGCGACCTTAAGAGGCTGATAGCATATCTATCGGTTTCTCAGGTCGGTTACATGACCATGGCAGTGGGTGTCGCACTAACCACATGGACCGCGGAAGGGATAAACGGTTACGGTATCATGGCGATGGAAGGAGGTCTATTCCACATGATAAACGATGGAGTTTACAAGGCTCTCCTCTTCCTTGCGGCAATAGCGGTGATACACGCAACGGGCAAACGTGACCTTAACGAGTTGGGCGGACTAGCCCATAAGATGCCTTATACAACCGTATTCTTCCTTCTTGGAGCGTTGTCCATAGCAGGGATTCCTCCTCTGTCGGGCTTCAGCTCCAAACTGCTCATATATCAATCTGTTTACCTTTACCACCCCATACTGGCAATAATCGCATTGGTGGTCAGCATAGTTACACTTGCAGTTATCTGCAAGGCATTTTTCAACGCCTTTTTGGGTCCTGACCAAGGACAAACAAAAGGCGAAGTACCAAAGGGTATGTTGATTGCCATGGGTCTGCTTACGGTGGTGCTGATCATATTCACACTGTTCCCACACTACGTAGTAGCAGAGATCGTGGTACCGGCCATCAGGGCATTGGGGGTGATACCTTGATAGAGATAGGAATCAAAGGTATATGGAGTCCGCTGATGTTCATACTGGTAGTACTGATAATCACAGGGATCACATACTTGATATACAAGATGGGAAATCCTGCTTACAAGCGTACAAGATTTAAGGGACAGCCCTTCATATCCGGTAACGCACCTTTCAAGGACCCCGGTCGGATGCATGTTGGCGGTGATAACCTGTTCTGGGGGTTCACCAATGCTTTGAAAAGATACTTCGATCCTCTGGTCAAGGGACACACGGGAATAGTCAACGATTATGTGTACTGGTTCATTGTAACGATGGCGGTAATATTGATGTATATATACGTAACATTATGAGGTAGGTGAATACATGAAACTATCTAAAACATTTGATAAGGCGCTCTGGGTATTTCACCTGAACAGTGGCTCGTGCAACGGATGCGACATAGAGATAGTGGCGGCTGTAACACCACGGTACGATGTGGAAAGATTCGGTATCAAGTTAGTAGGCTCGCCCCGCCATGCCGATGTTCTGCTATTCACGGGTCCAGTGACGAGAAAGATGAAGAATAGGGTGCTGCGGGTATACCATCAAACACCGGACCCCAAGGTTGTGATGGTGATAGGCAACTGCGGCAGCACTACAGGTGTGTTCTACGACAGCTATGCAATAGAGGGACCCATAGATACGCTGCTGCCCGAGGATGCCCACATAATATATGTGAACGGCTGCCCTGTCAGACCGGAGAACATAATCAACGGTGTAAAAGAGGCGTGGCTGCATCTTGAGGAGCTGAGAGGTGATAATAAATGATGATCGACGAAGAAAAATTACCGCTCACAATGAACCAAATTGAAAAACTCTTTCAAAAAGTTCTTGGTGAGGCAGTAGTGGAATTTAAGAAAGAAAAATTCAAGAAGGGACTCAAGGGCAGGGAAATGAAGGTTATCTGGATGCGAGTAGAACGCGAAAATTTCCTTGATGCCATCAGAGCGATTGCCTATGTACAGATACCGCACCTTTCGGTAACTTCCGGCTCGGATATGGGCGATTTCGTGGAACTCATATATCATTTTCACGTGAACTACGGGTATCCGGGTGAAGAAACCTCCATAAATCTTAAAGTACACCTGCCGAAAAACGACTTGACCATACCCACCATAACCGAGATAGTTCCCGGCGCCATAACCACCGAGCGAGAGAAACAGGAATTTTTAGGTATCACCGTTAAGAACATTCCTGATTCCCGCAGACTATGGCTGGATGAGAATTATCCCAAGAACCGTTACCCGTGGAGATGGGACGAAAAGGGTATGGAAGGTATGTCGAGATATATACACGATCCCAAAGAATCAACCCAGAAGCCTACGTCTGACAACCCACGAGGAGGTGATGAAGATGAGAAATGAAGGTAAAGATGAAACAACCTACGAAGTACCTATAGGACCCATACATCCCGCCCTAAAAGAACCATTTCTTATAAAATTCAAAATTGACGGGGAGAGGATAGTTGGTGCAGAAGCACACCCCGGGATGAACCATCGAGGTATAGAGTTCATGGGGATGCACAGGAATCCCTACAAGGTGATACCGCTATCCGAGAGGATATGCGGTATTTGCTCTATAGTACATCAGCACATGTTCGTGACCGCTGTTGAACATGCTGCCAGTATCGAACCCACCAACAGGGCAAGGTACATCAGGGTGATAATGTCCGAACTGGAGAGGATACATTCTCATGTTCTGTGGGCGGGGGTCGCGGCTCACGAGATAGGTTTTGATACACACCTACATTTTACATGGATGATACGTGAGAAGGTCATGGACCTGCTGGAATACATAACGGGAAACAGGGTAAATTACGCAATGTGGACCTTCGGAGGTGTCAACAGAGACATACCGAAAAAGATGTATCCTAAGATAGAAGCCACATTGAAATATTACGAAGAGTTGTACGGCAAACTAGAGGAGATATTTTTAGGTGACCCCAGCATACGTTTGAGGACCATAGGGGTCGGGGTGCTTACCAAAGAGGAAGCACTCAATCTGTGCGGTGTCGGACCTACTGTTAGGGCTTCGGGTGTGCGTAAGGATGTAAGGATAGACCAGCCCTATGCTGCCTACGGTGATCTTGATATCGAATATCAATTACCGTCTCTTTATGGATACAAAGATACCGGAGACGTATTCTCCAAAACTCTCGTACGGTTGAAAGAGCTGGTACAATCTATAGATATAATACGACAGTGCCTCGACCAGATACCTAACGAGGATATCAACAGCGAGCCCAAGATGGCTGCAACCCTCAACAAGTTGAAGAAGGCCGACGGCGAGGGTATAGGACGCATCGAAGCCCCTCGAGGAGAGGCTTTTCACTATGTACGTTTAAAAGAAGGAAAAGAGGAGCTTGACTGCTGGAAGGTACGGGCATCTACATATAACAACCTAGCTACTTACGCCCCCATGTTCATGGGCGAGCAGATAGCGGATATTCCTATTATCGCCGCGTGTATAGATCCGTGCATCGGCTGTATGGACCGTGCGGAGATAGTTGATGTAAATACTGGAAAAAGGTGGGAATACGAGCATGAGGAGCTGCAGCGGTTGTCCGTGAAGAAAACCGAGAAATTGCTGGGAGGTTTGAAAAGATGAGCTGGAACGATTTTGCCGTTCGGTTGGTCCTTATCGTTCTTATACCCTTGATAGGTATATTCCTGGGACTGCTTTACAAAGGCTTTGACAGAAAGATAACCGCCATGATGCAATCCCGTATAGGTCCTCCGTGGAGACAGCCCTTCAGGGACGTACGCAAGCTGTTCATGAAGGAGAACATAATACCGGATAATGCGGTACCATGGATATTCAACGGCGCACCCATCGCCGCACTTGTAGCCACTCTGGTGGCCCTTGTTTATTTGCCCATGGGCCCCTTCGAACCAGTGATGGAGGGGTACGGAGACCTTATCCTCGTACTGTATCTACTGGCTATACCGGCAGTTGCTATGGCCTTTGGCGGTCTGGCTTCCGGTTCGCCCTACGCGACAGTGGGCGCTCAGCGTGAGCTTGTACTCATGATGAGTTACGAGTTTCCCCTTGCCATAGCCGCTGTAACCATTGCATGGAAGTACAGCAGTTTCTCTCTCGGCGTTATCTCGTCGGACCCGGTATGGAACAATGTTGGTATGATGGGTGGAATCGGGCTCGCTCTCGTACTGACAACCATGATCGCCGTACTTCCTGGAGAATTATCCAAGATACCCTTCGATCAAGCCGAGGCGGAGACCGAACTTGCAGGAGGTATACTGGTTGAATACAGCGGTAGAAACCTGGGTATTTTTTACCTTGCAGAAGTGGCGAAGATGGTAGTTGTAGGCACCCTAATGATTGCCCTATTCTTCCCTCATAATATATCCAGCTGGTATTCCTTCGGTGGCCCTGAGTTCGGAGGTTTCATCCTCGCCGATGTCGGGGCGGATATTTTGTTCTTCCTACTTAAACTACTGGTTATAATCTTCGGAGCGGTATCCTTGATACGGGTAGCATTCTCAAGGTTCCAGATAGACAGGGCAAGTTACTTTTACTGGGTACCGATGACAATAATAGGACTACTTGGGACATTTTTAGTGGTCCTAGAAGGAGTAATATGAGGTGATCAAAAATGCCAACTGCCACAATATACACACTGATAAAACAGCTATTTACGAAAAAAGCAACGAATCCCTTTCCGGTGAAGTACACTCCTGATAATATGCACGCCGCGGCGGCACTGATAGGTTCCGGTAAGCTGAAGATCAATCCCTATGTCAGGATACCTCCGAATTTCCGGGGTAAGATGAGCTACGATAAGGAAAGTTGCATCGGCTGCAAACTGTGCCTTAAGGTGTGCCCGTCCGAGGCGCTTGTATTCAAGGAAGAAGAAAAAAAGGTCAAACATTACGTTGCAAGATGCACCTTCTGCGGCCAGTGCGCAGACATATGCCCCAAGGATTGTTTCGTGCTTACCGATGAATTCCTTATTGCGGGCACTGACAAATACGCCGAGGAACTGATCATCAATCCGTAGAATGTTCTTCCAGAACAGGAACCGATTCCCATTCACCGCTGTGCAGCATAGACATGATCCTTTCTTTTGCCTTCATCAGTTCAGGTGTCAAGCCCTCCTTCAAGCCCATATACTTGGGTTGGATACCTATAAGCACTACGCGTTCCGCTTTTTCCTGTAAAAAATCCATTGCCAGTGACAAGGGGAGTGCATGTGTGCTCATTGTGAAAACACCGAGCTTTGTTCTTGGTACGAAACGTATCTCACCGGGTTCCAATCCCATATTCGCCGCATCGACCATTACTACTACATCGAATTCGTCTTCATCCACACGTATGATCTCGTTTTCGGGCATGGAACCACAGTCGACGACTTCCCAGTCGGGGTGCTTAAATTCTCTAGCTACTAAGCTACCTACGCCGTCGTCACCCCTTATGTCGTTACCAACACCGAGTAGTAATTTTCTTGACATCGAACTTCTAATCGGAGTCTAGTATATATTATTGTTCTTCAGGGTTCGAAAAACATTTTAAAGATAAAGGGTTTACACTGTCGAGCATCATATGGAAGAATTATTTGAAAAGTACCTGCGTTTGATGGAATTCGCCCCTGAAGAGGAAGTTGACGAATACTCCACCAAGCAGTTGAGGAAAAGGATATACCGATGGTATAACACTAAACGGGAATACTTGATAAACCTTGAATACTTCATCAACGGAAAGGGGTACTCTTCTATTTTAGATGGTTTTTATAAAGAGCCGGAACTGACTAAGCTGAAGATAAGATTTTTGAAACCTGATCTGAAAGGTAAATGGGCATTTACTACACCACCTAAAGAGTTGATGGAAAAGGAGGGAAAGGGTGTTTACGGATGCTTCGAGTACGACCCGGCGCGATTGAATGGATGGAGTTCCACAGGTAAGGTGAAAAATGAGATTGTGATGGTAAGGGGATACATCACCAATTTCTTTGTACCCATGTCTATAAAGAGCAAGTCCAAGTACCATCATGCTGAAGAGATCCCTCGTATATACGAACCCAAGTTAGAAAAACTTTCATCTCTCTGGAAGGACGTACATGCCGGTGTATTGCCCTTTGGAGTAAGGATATGTATTTACACACCTGTAGAAAGATTTTGTATAAACATAGACCCGTTGAAGGATAGATTGATACCTCATCAGCTATGTCATGCACCTTACCACAATAGGGTGAAACATAATGCCATAGAGTACATGATATTTGACACTGTTTTAGCCAAAATTGATATTCCGGACCTCAGTAAAAAAATATTCGAATTTGCCTTTGAGTGCGGTGGCGCCACCGCCCCGGACGCAGCCCATATTTTTAACATTCAAACCAAAATAGCGGAGAATCATTTACAGTCACTATGTAACAGAGAGTTGGTTATAAAGAAGAAAGATCATTACGAAATCGATATGGATGTGATAAAGGAACGGGCTGAGAACAAGAAGAAATTAAATAGAGATATCTAAAACTAACGTTCATGTGTAATGCGATTACGTACAGTCTAAATTTTAACTGTAATTTATCCTTCTTTTATTAGATCTCCGATGGTAAGCCCCGAACTGGTGTTGGATTTTTTAGGGGCTACTTCCATTATCTTTTCTTTAAGTTCGATATCTAGAACGTTCTCTAGCTTTTTTATTAATTCTTCGCTGGGGTTTAGGTCACCCCTTTCTATCTTGGATATTACCGACTTCTTCTCGTTTACCCTGTTTGAAAGTTCTTCCTGGGTCCAATTCAGCTGGATCCTTGCTTTGCTTATTCTATCCGGATAATCAAGGGCCAACTCTTTCTCTTCCCGTGTTCCTTCGTATGAATAAGGTCGGTTTTGTATCCTGTTTATCCTAGCTAATATATCTTCCTTTGTTTTGCCACCTCTAGATTGAAAAACTTCTTCTCCGTGTCTGGCGCATGAGGGGCATACCTGCAAGGTAGTTCCCTCAACTCGTATTTTTTTGCTCTTTCCGGCCGATTTACCGCATAGTTCGCAGTTCATGTGATCCCCCGTAGTATAAGCCCATAGTCGTTTTGGGATATATATTTTTTTACTCGACTACGAAGTTATGTATTGAAAAAGCAGCAAAAAGTACTGTTTTCTCGGCGAAAGCTTTTATATCCCCATCATCATTACCTCTTAGATTAAAGGAGTCTTAAAAATATAAAAAAGTGATATCATGGCTTCAAAGAAAAAGGCAAAAAAGGAAGCTGGTGATTGGTTCGACGAACTTGACGCCGAGCTTGAAGAGAAGACGGTAGAGATAATCAAAGATCTAGGCGAGAAGGAGACCAAGTTGGCCGAGCTGAATAAAGAATTCATCAAGGATTTTTGGAGAATATGGATACGCTTCGAAAAACTTAATGTCCATTTCAGCATAAGACCAGATAAAAGTTCCTTCGCAAACTTTAAAAAATTCCCAGACGAATGGGAATTTAAAGAGGACTTCGACTTCAGTGAAGTTAGATCCATCGAACTGATGGATAAGACACAGATCGACGACCGCACTGGCGATACACTTGTACTTGAGTACTACATGGAAGATGACGATATAAGGGTAGGTTTGTTCTTCGAATTCTGCGAAGGAGAAACATATTATAAGTACAGCGGTTGGAAAAGAATCTTCGCTCGATACGCACTATTTGACAGTGATTTTCCATTAAGCAAAAAACAGCAGGAAGAGTATCATGAGATCCTTAAGGAATGTGTAAAACTATGGTATGAATCACATCTCAAACGGGACAGATCGATAATAATAGATTACATTAAGGATAACTACGATAAGATCGAAGAATACCCCGAGTAGAAGAAAACATTTCCACTTTCACTTTTTTCATCTACCCCTCCCGATAACCATTAAATAGTCTGCCGTCTTTAGGGAGCCTACAATCGAAAAACAGAAGCGTGAAAACATGAACGAAAAAGAACTCGCGCCCCATATAGAAGACATAAACCGGGCGCTGAAAGAAAAAGTAAGTAGCGAACAGATCGAAGAGGAATTGCAGAAATTCAGAGATGAATACCGAATTTCTCTAGGAGATGCAAAGAGAGCAATCGTCAAGAAATTTGGCGGTGATCCGCAGGACCTATTCCTTAATCCTGAAAAAAAGATAAATGAGATAAGAGGCGATGAAAGAAGCCTTGATATCAAGGCTAGAATAATTGCCATACAGGATAAAGAGATAGAATTAGACGGTCAACCTAAAACCATATTTTATGGTATATTCGGTGATGATACAGGCACTATACCCTTCACATTGTGGGAGAGCAAATCTGTAGATATCGAAAAAGGAGACACTGTCCACGTGAAGAACGCCTATGCAAACACATGGAATGATCAGCCTCAGGTGAACATCGGTTCCATGGCGGGTATAGGCATACTCGATGATGACGAAGTACCACCCTTCGAAAGAGACCCGCAGGTATGCGATATAAAAGATATACGAGAAGGGATGAGAAACCTCATGGTCACAGGCAGGATACTAACTATGGAGAAGAAAGTTGTTCAGACCGATAGTGGTGAAAAGGACCTTTTCTCCGGTGTTCTAGCCGACGAATCGGGAAAGATACAGTTCAGTGCCTGGCATGATTTCCAACTTGAACCCGAGCAGGTCATAAAGTTGGTAGGAGGCTACGTCCGGTCATGGAGAGGGATTCCACAGTTAAATTTCGACGAGAACTCCGAGGTAGAGATAATAGATGATCAGGAATTGCCTTCTGCAGATACGCTGCAGGACAGCTCAACCATGACAATATCACATCTAGCCAGGAGAGGCGGTGCCGTGGATGCCATAGTAGACGCGGTGGTCATAGATATAAAAACCGGAAGCGGTCTTATATTCAGGTGCCCGGAATGCAACCGTGTGGTTCAAAAAGGTGCCTGCAGGATACACGGAAAGGTTGACGGCGAGGCCGACTTACGGGTCAAAGGAATCCTTGACGATGGAACAGGTGCATTGACCATGATAATGACCCGTGAGCTCACGGAAAATATCTTGGGATATGATCTGGACAAAGCAAAAGAACTTGCGAGAGACAGGATGGATCAGGACGTTATCAAGGATGAGCTTGAGGAGCTTCTGATCGCGCAACCTTTGCGGGTCAGAGGCAATGTAACCAGTGACGAATACGGCCTGATGCTGGTAGCCTCGGACGTTAAGTTCAAGAAAATCGACGTGGAAGAGGAAGCCAGGAAACTCCTGGACGAGGTGAGCGTGTGAATAACACGCCTCGCCTATTATTCCACTTATTAACGGAGGCTAAAAGATGAGTATGATGAAAAGAGAAGTTGCTTGGCGTATTTTTGCAGACGAGTTGAACAACTCCACACTTGAAACACGAGGAGAAGACGAGAGAGCACCTACATACATAGTTAGCCCATTGGGTGCCAAGGTCAATCGGGTCTATGCAGTCGGTGTGTTAACTGAAGTAGATAACCGGGGAACACCCGAAGAGCCATTGTGGCAGGGACGAGTGTCCGATCCTACAGGTACCTTTTTCATATCCGCAGGGCGTTACCAGCCTGAGGCCGCAACATCCCTAAGCAACATAGATCCGCCTAAATTCGTTGCTGTCGTTGGGAAGACCAGTACATATAGGCCCGATGATGAAACAGTCCTGATATCTATACGTGCCGAGCTCGTCAAGGAGGTAAACGATGAACAGAGGGATCTATGGATACTGGAAGCTGCTAAAAGTTTGAAAACACGTCTGGAAGCTATGGCCGAAGCCTCTAGGATGGAAGATGTTTCTGTCCAAGAATTGATAGATCTGGGATACGACCCGACATTGGCTGATGGTATAAAAGCTGCTTCGGAGCACTACCAGACTTATCCTTTGGACCGATACTGGAGCATAATGAAAGATGCACTGCGCTACGTGTTACCCGAGTACGAAGAACCGACTGTAATGGATACCGCTGACGAGGGTTTGGACGAAGAACTGATGGAAAGGGTACTCGAGGTGGTCCAGGAACTGGAAGAAGAAACTGAGGAAGTCGGTGTCAGTTACGAACAGGTGAGAGATATCGTAGTCGAACGAGAAGATATCACCATGACAGAGTTCGAAGAGCTCGTATCCAAGTTGAGGTTACATGGAAAGCTCATGGAACCCGCGTTAGGGCAGATCCAGAGCGCCTATTAACCCCTCCTATTTTTCTTCCTTTGTATCGATATAGCTTCCGAGAGGTCGTGCTCCCCTTCAACAACCTTTTTGGCTAGATCCTTTGATATTGTTATCTCACCGTTGCTCTTTATTCTGCTCCTCCTCTGCATCTCCCGTTGTTCACCCTCCGTAGCCTCAATAAGATATTCTCCGGCTGCAATTTCGCCTCTACTAAGTGCGATAGTTGTTGCCGCTTCGAGATCCGGGGTGCCGCCGGTTTTAGTTGTGTGTTCCTCGTTAACTATCTCGACCATGATAGATAAACCCTTTAGTGCGTTTATCGTTCTGTTCCGGTTGGTGGGATCTCCATGGCCTATTCTTAATATCATATTCTCAAATTCGTATCCGGCCATGTAACGTTCCACCATATTTCTAACATCTTCAGGGGAATCCGCATATGCAGTTTCGAGGGGGTTTCCATCGCCGACAAGCGCAACCCCGGGCTTTGCACCCGGATCCACACCGACCACCATCTGCTGATAAGATGCCTTCTCAGATATTACAGAAAGTGCTTTTCTGACGCCGTGTCTGATGTCACCGGAGATAGACACTACGTTATCAAAATCTATTGCCTCTGATTCCACTACGGTTGTTAGAACCACCTTTACATGAGGTGGTAAGGGGTCCCTGGGCGATAGACTGATGAATGGTATATCTCGCTGCTTCAACTCTTTTACTATATCATAGTAGAATTGAAAGTTGTCCGTGACCACTGCGATTATCTTCACAATCAAGATAATCCCTGGCACCCATATAATATTTTAGTTAAAAAAGAGAAAAAAGAAGGGGTTTATGTTCTACAAAGGTGGAGCTAACTCAATATGTCCGCTATCCATCAGTATCTTGGTTTGTTTTCTGCTTTTCAGTATTATTGTTTCAGCTATGTCCCGAAGTTCGTCTTCGGAGAGTTTCAATCGAGCTAGCCCTTGGTCGATGGCTTTCATACCTACCCGCACTGCCTGTCGGATGTAAACTTCTGTGTTATCCATTGTAGGCACTAGATAATCTTCATGTATGCCCTGCTCTTCAGCCACCTCGGCTATGGCGTAGGCCGCTTCTATGTGCATCTCGTCGGATATGGTAGTCGCCCTCACATCCAGAGTACCTCTGAATATGCCTGGAAAACCGATGGAGTTGTTTACCTGGTTTGGGAAATCGGAGCGACCGGTGCCGACTATTCGCACACCTGCTTCCTTTGCTTCCCACGGCCATATCTCGGGGATGGGGTTTGCCTCGGCGAAAAGTATAGCATCGTCGTTTATCTTTGTCAGCCATTCTTTCTTTATAGTATCCGGACCGGGTTTTGAAGCTGCTACCACCACATCTTTCCCCGCGATCAACTCGGGTATCCCACCGTCCTGTTTTTCCTTGTTCGTTTTCTGAGCGAACTCCCATTTCATTGGATTATTCTTTTGGTCGAGGTCCTCTCTGTCGGCATGCAGCAATCCACTTGAGTCGCACAGATAAAGATTCTTACCGGGTACTCCTGCTTTAAGGAGGGTTCGAGCCAGGCATATATTGGCTGCCCCGGAGCCGATAAGACCGATTTTTGCGTGTTCTATCTTTTTATTTACTACCTTTAAACCGTTGATTATACCTGCCAGAGTAATGGCGGCTGTGCCCTGCTGGTCGTCGTGCCAAACGGGAATATCTAATTCCTCTCGCAGCCTGTCAAGTACATAGAAACACTTTGGTTTGGAAATATCTTCAAGGTTGATCCCGCCGAAGGATGGGGCGATCCACTTTACCGCCTGTATTATATCGTCCGGATCATGTGCGTCCAAACATATAGGAAATGCATCTACGCCGCCTAGATATTTGAATAAAAGACCTTTACCCTCCATGACCGGCATACTAGCTTCCGGACCGATATCTCCGAGACCTAGAACACGACTGCCGTCACTTACCACGGCTACATTGTTCCATTTGTTCGTGTGTTCGTACACCATCTCCGGATTATCATGTATATCCTGGCACGGTTTTGCAACACCCGGTGTGTACCATACACCGAAGTCGTCGAAAGTCTTTATCTGTACCTTTGGGGAAACCTCTATTTTTCCCCTATAAAAAGGATGCCATTTCATTGCTCTCTTGGCCGGTTCCTTGGCCTTTTTCAATAATTCTTCTTTGGTTACCTTTTTTTCTGACATGATACTAACTCCGAGGAGTTCAAAAAAGGCCATGTATAAATAATTATGTTCGATTTTCAGCTTTAGAATAGGCCGATTATAATGCTGTTGCCAAAGGTAAGGAAAAGCCCCAAAAGGAGTGCCATCGCAATTAGCATCCAGGCCCTTATTCTATCGTCCAGGTGTTCCGCCATGGCAGCGCCGTATAACATGCCTATACCTAGAACTAGTACACCTATATAACTCAACATAATAGCGAAATAAGGTAGGGCGGGTGTATTCTCAGCGATACTACCTTCACTAGCCGTATCCGCCATGACTACAAAAAACATTGAGTAACCCATGATCATGACGATAATACCTATGATACTGATCCACAGAAAACCTTTATTTGGTTTTTTTCTGGTCGCTGGCATCCTGCTTGGATTAAAACCTATCCGTTTTGAAGGAGTTCTAGGATCGCGATTGCTTTGTATATCGTCACCGACATCTTCAAATTCTTTCCAATGGCTTTGGAAAATTTCTTCTTCGAATTGATTTTCGCCCTCCTCTTCAAACTCTTCGATAGAAAATAGAGAGTCCCAGTTGAAAATACGATGGCAATCTTTACATCGACCTGTTCCGTCATCTTTAAAAACTAGGTCTTCGGAACCACAATGAAAACAAATTCCTTCTTTAGGCTTTTCTACCATTAACGCACCTTTTTAATCTTCATCTATTTATTCATTAAAAATCTTTCGTTACTTTTCTCCAGAGTATTTTCACGTCGTCGGTCCTATAGTTTTGTCGTATGTGGCTCCCCTTAACGGGCAAGCTCATTCCGGCTTCGTGCATCAAAAAACCTGTCCATGCTATCATAGCACCGTTATCTACACAGAACTCCCCCTCGGGTACGTAGGCCGATGCACCTCTCTCCGAGGCCATGATATCTATCATCTCTCTTAACCGGTTGTTCCTTACCACACCGCCACCGAGAAGCACCTCGTTCTTACGTGTATGTGCAAGGGCTCTCTCTGTGACTTCAGCCAGCATCGAGAAACTCGTTTCCTGTATAGAGAAACAGATATCCTCTAAAGGTTCATCCAGTTTCAAAGCCGCTGTAAGCATACCAGAAAATGATACGTCCATTCCCTTGACACTATAAGGTAGTTCCAGAAGCGTACCGCCATTAAGGGCCTTTTTCTCTATTACAGGCCCCGCTGGAAATGGTATACCGTGGGCTCTGCCGAATTTATCGAGCATGTTTCCTAGGCCTATATCAAGGGTCTCGCCGAATACCCTGTACTTGCCTCTAGTATAGGCGATCACCTGGGTGTTACCCCCGGAAACGTAGAGTAAAATAGGGTCTTTAGCATCTGTTCTCAATCTTCCGATCTCTAGGTGTGCTATGCAGTGATTCACACCCACAAGAGGGATTTTTAACCTAAGGGAAAGAGCTCTTGCCGCAGTAGCTACCGTTCTGAGGCAGGGCCCCAGTCCCGGCCCCTGTGAGAAGGCTACCACGCCTATTTCGCCATGTTCCAATCCCGCAGTACTTAGGGCTTCCGAGATACAATCGACCACATTTGCGGCGTGGTGATTAGCGGCTTCACGGGGGTGGATACCCTCTTCAGCGGGGTAAGATTTGATAATGTTGGCTAGTACACTCCCGGAATCATCAACTATGCCTACACCAAGGGTGTGAGCAGTACCTTCGATGCCAAGTATCATCATATAAAAAAAGAAAGGGGATTAAGGGGTTTTATTTTCCGATTCGATAAACGCCAGTACTGCAGTCCGGGCACTCGCCTTTTGTTGCCGGACGACCGTTTTTCATGGTTACGCTCTTCGGATTCTTTACTTCTACTTTTTTCCTGCATTTTACACAGTATGCTTGTGTCATGTTAATCACTCATGCGTAGATACGACTACGAGTATTAAAGATTTCCTCGTAAAAAGGGTGTTTTTGGGCAGAAAAAGGTAGGTCAGGTGACCGGAGTAAGCCCCTTTCTGTTCGTAACGGCATTCATCTATGCGTCCTACCTGCCGGTCCCAGGAAGATCATCCCGAACTGTTTGGACTTGCTCCTGCGGGGAAGTCGCCGTTTCATCGATCCCTTCGGGTCTATGCTCGGTGGGTTAACTCACCTTGCCTTAAGACAGGCTTCGCACACCTCATCGCTCGCCGAAGGACGTGTCGTTTCTGCGCCCCATCTGGAGGTTTGCTCCCGATGTCCCTGGAGATACGAGACCTCCGAAGGATTGCCAAGATTCTCACCTTGCTGCCTTGTTGCAGCCCGCATTTCCTGTGGAGAGGGGACTTTCCTCAGAGTCTAACTCCGTGAGCCGTTCTCGGTCTCCTGACCTGATATTATGTGGACGTAGGTGGTATATTATTGTTTTGTCGTCGTGATGTGATAGTTCTCTTCGGTGTCCACGTCTTCTGAATGTACGAGACCCGGGGTGACCACGCTGAGTAACAGTATGAGTACTACGGGGGTTACGAACATGAGGGTTTTCTTGGTATTTTCACGGACCATATTATTCACCATTGTTGTTGCTTTATGTACATCATAACGTAACACAATATAAATATTTCTATATTATTATACTTCCTACTGTAGCCGTACAAACCCTAGCCGTACATCACTTATGGGATGTGCCTGCAGCGCTTCCGTACGTATGTGTCAGTTGGCCCCTCCGACCGATGTTAAGTCAGTGGTCCACCGTCCAGTACACAGCCTCGCCGGCACCGTTGTACACCCAGTAGCCATTACCGGGTTCGAAGACGAAGGTGTCTGGATCGTGGTCGTATGCCACATTGTACAGTTCGGAAACATCAAAATACCCCACCTTCGTTACTTCGGCAGGCAAATCACCGTTGCCGGCAGACGAACTCGGGTACCCAACCATGTTCCAGCCGGGTTCGAGGGATATCCACGTACGGTAAGGTTTGTAACCGGTCACCGTAAGGCTCGCAGGGGATGTTACGTTGATCCATATACCCATTCGATGGTCCCACGCACACAAATTATTGAAACGATGGGAACGGCCGGGAACATGACTTCTCCACCCACCGGCCTCGGCGTCGAAATACATTACCCTGTCATACTGACCCGGCAAACCGTCTGCCAGATGGTCCAGTATGTCCGTCAGATTTCTTTCTCCGGAGACAACGGGGGCGGAGATAAAATTCCAACCGGTATCTAAAGGTATAGTATGCGAATAATTCTTCCTGCCGACGTTGTAGGTGTCCCAGACGTACGAAAAGAAGGGGCTGTAATGCAGATACAGAAAGCCGTATTTCTCCGGCGAAATAAGATAACTGTCGGTATCGATCCTGAAATGTTTGAACGTACCGTTATCGTTGAAAAAGATATTGGAGAACATAAAGGCGTCTATATGGGAGTGGTCTCTGCCGGTGGTGTTGTAAAGAGAGCGAACCAGAACGTATGTGATTAGCATACCGGAGCCTCCGTTGTTGGTATCTATGGCCGTCCTTACCGTCAAGTGCCTCTCTATGTATTCCGTGTAATTCCCTATGGAAGAGCTTATGTTCTTCCAGTTGAGGTAGCTGTTTACGTTCGCCAGCTCCATCGCCGTCAAGGCCGCATAATGCATATGCCTTCTACGATGGGGGTTGGGCTCGTCGTAGTAGCTGAAATACGCCCACGTACCATCAGATTCGCCGGAATCGATCTGATCGTTCATAATGTAATTCACCGAGGTGTATATATGCGGCAACAGACGGGCGTCACCAAGGTACGAGCTGTTCAGATTCTCATCGAAATACGCCTGTACCAACAGTCTTGCAAGCTGTATGTAGCCGTTGACAAACACGAATGGAAAATCTTTACTGGTGCCCTTTTCACCTCCTTCCCCTCCCTCAGGCAGGGTCGATTCCCAGGGTAGAGTGTAGTTGACTCCGCCGTGATACGTTATGTTGACCATGGCCACCCTGTTGAGTATGAAGTATATCACGTGGTCGTAGAACTCCCTGTAACTCTCGTTGCCCGTGTAAAGATAGGCCTGTTGGATCGCAAGGGCGGAGCGTACGTTCTGATGTGTGGTCCATTCGTGATAGTTGGTAGCATAATTACCCCTGACCACATATTCCGTACTCCGGTTGAACAGGCCGTATTGATCCCTGAAGCTCAGTGCGTAGGCGATCTGCTTCTCGCCCCTTTCGAGGTAACTCTCGTTGCCCGTAATATGATGTACACCGAGATACGCCAACCCCATCTCCATAAGCACGTCGGGGAGCCAATTACTGTGTATGGTGTAATAACCGTCGCCGTCCTCGTTGGCCACTCCGTGTTCGACCATCATCAAGGCCATGGCCATATGATCTTCGTATTCCACCGGTGTCTCATTGTAGTAGCCTGCGAAGAACACCGTTGACCATGCCTTCAGGTTATCGTCGCACATGGAGTGGTGATGATCGATCTCCGCCCGTATCTTATCGTATCCCCTTACATCCGGCACCCACTCTAACGTAAAGGATGTCTCGTTCCCGGGCTCCATATGTATCTCCACAACACCCAGGGGTATCTCCCCGTAATAAAAGGTCAGGTTACCGGTATAGTTTGAGGTAAGATGATTATGTACCGTGGCTCCCAGTGTGATGTTATGAGGCTCCCAGTCGTTGTTTACGGGCACATATGAGATGGGATCCACGGATACGTTCGAAACGAATATGTCGTCATGAACGGATATGTTCACGGATAGATCATTGTAGGAAGACGGAGAGAAATAAACGGTTATATCCCGTACATTCAAGCCGTAGAGCCTATGGGTGGAGCCCGTGGATTCGTAAGTCATCCAGATCGGTGCTATGTTACGCAGATAGCCATGGGCGTCGGTGGTATACTCATGGGTTTCACCGGTATCCGTACACTGTATCTCAACGGGTTCGTCACCCACGGACCCGTTCTCGTCGAACAGATAAAAATCCTGGATGTAGGCCATATGCAAGGTACCGGTAACATCCCAGCCCTGGAAGGTAGAATTCGTCACCGTCAGATCACCGGTGTTGCCCACGTTGAAGTCGACCCCGCGGTTACCGTAAAAGGTCGAATTTTGGACCTTTACGCGGCTAAATGTTCCCGACATCACGAGGCCCCTATCGGCCATCGCCTTTACCGTTAAGTTGTTGATGACGGATGTGTTCATATCTCCGGTGCCGTGGAATACGAGGCCGTTCCGCCCATTTGACAGTACGGAATCGGTCATATTTAATCGACCTCCGTAAACCTCGAACCCCCTTTTGCCCACGGTATTATCATAGCCCAAACCCTGTATATCGCCACCGGTGATACCGATATACCCACCATCCTCCATCACAAGCGTATAACGATTATCGCTCTCCCACCAGTACTTTTCCTCGGGAATTCCCGCAAGGGTGGAACGGGTGACATTGAGACTGCCTGTCGAGTTAACACGCAGTGTCTTACCGTTATCCACGTACAGTATTTCATCCGTTATGTCCAGGTAACCTTCGATGTTCAGGTTGGCGTAACAGAAGGTCGTTTCGTTGGTGACGTCGTGATATATAACATCTTCATGGTTTACATCCTGGGCTACCGACATCAGGGTATTACCGTAACCGGATACGTGTATGGTATCGGTATCCGGATCGTAATAGGCGGACATCGGTAAGGGGTCATCAGTGGCGATCGGTATGATACCCAAGATGGGTGTGATCAGGAAGAGGAAGGCAATCGTAAAAACCGTACCTTTTCGCCACCGGTTCATGTAATATTCACCGTTGTTGTGGTATTTAAAGGCTGTGAGATTATATCCGTCACAGTCCGAGAGCGGCCTTGAGTACGCTGATGTCCTCCCTGGTTACACCCTTTACCAGATACAGTGTGATGAAGTACGCGGCTATTGCAAAAGGTAACAGGGAAAGCATGCCTATACCGAGAGGCACGTAAAGTACGGCCGCCATAATGCCGCATGCCAGGTACGGTTTCCATAGTAACGATAACCCCACAGGTTCCATGTAGGAAGTTACGGAGTGATAATTGGTAAAAAAGTGGGTCATCTCGGCAAGTACGATGGCAGTAGCGGCGCCCACGGTACCGTAGCCGGGTATCAACAGCAGACCGGTAACTATCAGAACTATAGAGGCGACTATCAGATTCCTGGAAGATGTCATGGTTCTGTCACTACCCCAAAGCACCATCTTCAGACTGCCGTTCATGAACAAAAAGGGGATGGTCCATACCATGGTCCTGAACACCGAAATCGTTTGGGAATATTCCAAACGGTAGATGATACCCAGCATATCTTCGGCGACTATGAACAGGCCGATGGTCAGCGGCAACGATATTATCAACAGGTAACGGAGTGAGTACTTGTAGGCCGTTTCCATGACGGATCTGTCGGTCAGTGAGAACTTGGAAAAGACCGGATACAGTGCCCTGCCAAAGGAATATGGTATCGCTCCGAAGAACACGATGATCTTCCAGCTGGCGCCGTAGATACCGGTTTCGAAGTCTCCGCGGATAACTGCCAGCAGAAGGATGATCACATGACCGTAGAGTACCGAAACGAGTATGAAGAGTGTAAAGGGATATGCATTTTTAAGCAGGGGCAGCCAGCCCGATACCCTGGGTCTGTTCAAACCTCCTTTGAGCTTGAAGGTGTATACGGAGAGAGATATAACCAGGTTAACCGCATATGAGAGTAAAAGAAGGAACAGTATGTGGACAAGATCGTAACCGAGAAGTATACCTGCTATACCTAGGGAAAGGAAAAGTATACTCCAGAGTATATTTGTTAGTGCGTGCAGCTCCATCTTTTCATGGGCCTGGAACATGGAGATGAAAGAACCCGATATCTTCTCGAACACCAGCATCGCACCTGCAAGGAGCAGTATGGAAAGAGACATCCCCGTGGGTAGCCGGGCGAACATGAGAGAATACAGAGCCGCAAGGATGGCAATGGTTCCGAGACCCAGCAGGGCCCTCATGGCCAGCATATTACCCAATATATCAGGACCCCGGGAAGGGTTCCGGGAAACCTCCTTTACCGCCAGCTCGTCGAAGCCCCAGTCGACGATAACGGCAACAACGTAGGAAACCGCCATGGCAAAATTGTATATACCGAAATTATCCGGTAGAAGGTAGTTGGCCAGGAGGATAACGAACACTGCCGTAAGTATCCTTGATACGAACATTGCCACCACGAGCCAGCTGGTGTTCCGGGCTACCTTTACAGAACGTCTCACCCTTATGGTTACATCTATAATTTATAAAAACTCTTCCGATAGACCGACCATCCATCCGGTAACGTCTATCTTATCATTAAGCAATTTACCACGGGCGGACAGGTAAAATTCGGGGCTGCGCTTCATCGATTCCTCCGCCCTGTACAGTGCCTGCTCCGGGGAGTTTACCGTGACTCCCAGGCCGTACCTCTCCTCTTGGTCGTCCAGGTAGCCTCTCCTGTCACCCGATATGTATATCCAAGGAACCCCGAGAACCCCGGCTTCCGAAGCGGCGGTGGCGCCCTCTCCCACGTAAAGGCGTGCGAAGGCGAGTACGTGATGATAATGATGGGGAGGTATTCTCAAGGCACGGCCTTTCAGCTCATGGGGCATGTTCCCCTCGCAATCCACAAATACCTTTTCATGGGCCGCAAGGCGAGCTACCAAATCGATCTTGTCTTCATGGCTAAGTACCGCTTCGCCTATCTGATGCGATGCGTCCAGGGTGGAAAAACGCACAACTATGTACTCCCTTGGTTGCACACCCAACGGTTTTAGTTTCCTTAGGTCGGGTTGGAAGCGGGAGGGGTGCAGGTAAGCGAGTTCGTGATAACCGGGATAGGGTCTGTGCTTTTCCTTGGGAACTTTTCCCCTGTAGCAGTCGGGGGTGGCCACTATAGTGGCCAGGGGAAAGGTGATCAGATTTGTCAACGTGGCATTCTCGGTATCCATAAAATCGATTGAAGGTACGCCCATGCATTTACCTGCATGCACCGAGTACAGGCCGCCTATGGACAGGGTGAGGTCGGGTTGGAATTTTCGGGCCGTGGCTATCAAACGGAAATCATTCACCACCACGCCCCACGCTTTGGCGGGCTGGTTGGGATAGGTTTTACCGAAGGTTTCGTAGGGAATATGGTAGAGTTCCAGCAATTTGGTTGTGATCTCCCTGAGCTTAACGCATACCAGATAATCATGCCCTCTGCTCTTCATCTCCTTCATGTAGTGCCGGAAGAAGTGCACATGTGCCGGGTGCCCCATTACTATAAGTACCTTCAAAATGCCACCGGATAGTACAGCACTCAAAGGGGATATAAAATTACCCCTAGAGTGATGATATCCTTAAAAACGGGCACCAGTCTCCGCAAAAGATTATATATTTATGTTTCCTAGTGTGTTTCATGATAGAGTCAGGCGTGAAGGATGAGGGTAAATAGTATGGAAGGCGGAATAACGGATAAGATAAGAAGTGTATTATATCCCATCAAAAATCGATTATTTCCCGGCAGCCGCGAGTACTGGGAAGAAAGGTACCGCCAGGGAGGTGATTCCGGTGTCGGCTCTTACGGTAAAATAGCGGAGTTCAAGGCCGAAGTCATCAACGAATTTGTAATGAAGAACGGCATAGACACGATCACGGAGTTCGGCTGCGGCGACGGAAATCAGCTGTCATTGTTCGATGTCCCCGATTATGTGGGGCTGGATGTATCCGAAAGAGCCGTGGAATCGTGTAAGGAACGTTTCAAGCACGACGACGGCAAAAGGTTTTTTCTGTACGAGCCGGAGAATTTCGATGTTGTTGCCCGTAGATTGAAGGCGGATTTGACCCTCTCTTTGGACGTGATATTTCACATCATCGAGGACGACACGTATGAACTGTACATGGAACATCTGTTCGATTCGGCGAACAAATTCGTGATAATATATTCCGACAACGTTGACACAAAACAGAGATATCATGTAAAACGCAGAAGGTTCACCGAATGGGTCGATACGAAAGCAAGGGGATGGGGATTGACCCGCAGGATAAAGAATCGATATCCGGAGATATCGGAATCGGATTTTTATGTATACCGTAAGGCACCATAAGATGTTGAATATTCTACAGGATCATACTACAGATATTAGGCTACGGGAGGGTATATCCAGTACTCCAGGATGTGAAGCACATTACCGCTCATGTTCGTTTCTTCGTATTCTTTTACTATTTTACCACCCAGGGATTCGGGGATACTCCTGCTTGGGTAGTTCTCCCGGGTAACGGGGTAGAGTAGATGTTCGTAATCCAGATTTTTGTCCGCCCACTCTTTGAGTGCAGTGACGGCTTCCCTTCCGTAGCCTTTACCGTGAGATGCCTTTTTGAGCCATATGCCCAACTCGGGACTTGTGGTGTGAATATTGTGAATTGCGGCACAACCCAAGAATTCTTCCGTTTCTTTGCGGAGGACTACCGCCTGGAAGTTACTACCGGCCTGGTTTTCCTTCATGGAGCTTTCGATGAATCGAACGGTATGTTCGATCTTTTCCGGAGGTTTCGGATACAGGTAAGTAGCTATCTCCGTAGTGAATTCTCTGTATATATGTTCCTTGTAGTCCATGGTTATGGACCTGATGAGGAGGTTATCCGTTTCGATGGTTATGTTGGAAGTGTTCATGGTCACGGTGAACGAAATGAATGTAATAAAAATTCTCTCCAACCTGCAAGACTTATTAAGAACGGGTTCGATGCACCGTTATGCCAAGGTGGAAGAAGAAAGGTTCCAGAGAGATAGGACGTTCATCCATATTCACCATGAAGGAGGACGACATCGTGATGCCCGATGGTACGGACAGAATATACACCACGATAGACTTTCCTGACTTCGCCTGCATACTTCCGATACACGAAGATAAATTCGTGCTCATCCGTAATTACAGGTATCCCATTGACGAATTCGTACTGGAGGTACCCGCAGGACTCATAGACGAGGGTGAGACTCCCGAGGAAACCGCCAGGAGAGAACTGGAAGAGGAGACCGGATATCTGCTTAAGGATATACGAAGATTGTGTACATATCAACCCATCGCCAGCCTCAACACCCAGACGGCCTATCTGTTCATGGGCCATGCGGAGGAAGGCGGCAGTAAGAAGAGAGACCCCCTGGAGGATATGGAAGTGACACTCCTGCCCATCAAGGAGGTCTACCGTATGCTGGACGAAGGTGAACTATCACATCCTCACACAATGCTCGCGTTGTTCTACGCTAGAAGTTTGATCTAGCATGCATTTTCGTACAAAATTATATATACCAAAACACAAATTAATCGTCAATGTATCCACTATTGGTTGCCATCATCGCCCTGGGCGTGATAGTACTAGCCGTGATAATCTGGGCCGTGTGGCAGATGGTCAAGTTCGCCGCAGTGCTCATACTGATAATCGTAATATTCGTGGCCCTGTGGTATTTCGGGGCATTAGAAGGTATTTTACCTTTGATGGTATACGAAAATAACTTTATGCAAATACGGATTTGATATGATATGCAACCGGGAAGATTCACCAGAGAGATAAAGGATATACTTGATGATATACCTCCGACAAAGTTCGTCCTTTGGTCGGAACTAACGATAATAATATTCCTGGCTTTTTTTATTCTGAGTCCCACAACTGCACACCCCCTATCAAACCGAATATTTTTGTTGCTGCTCGTATTCGTTATCGTGTTATCGTGCTTGATGGTTTTCTTTTACCGTAGTACACTAAATTCATTGGGACTCTTCAGTGGAATGTTACTGTTTTCCGGTATCGCGATTGCACTGTTACAGGTCGAACACCTGATCAACCTGGGAGAGCTTGAGTTGACCATCGTATTCTACGTAATCAGCGCCACTCTAGCCGCAGGCTTTGGTGCCTATTTACTCTACAAGAGGACAGGTAGGATTAGCAGAGGACTCCTTTTCATGATCATGTGGATATTCTCCCTGCTACTGATAATGTTTTACCCCGCCTCGCAACTCTTAATTGCAGCTACCGGATGGGGTAAAGGTGAATTCACCTCTCTAGCCTTCGGTGGAACGCTATCGATTTTATCCTCGGCTCTGTTCATATATAACTCACAATTACAGGAAGAATACAGTATATTAATAGACATAGGAGACATGAGGAGAATACTCGGTGACGATATAGGTGCTGAAAAAGCCTATCATCGTGCCCTTAAGACCGGTGTTAATTTCCACGGAATCCAAACCCGGTTGGGAGACTTGATGTTGGACGAAAACCGCTATGGAGAGGCACTTAGTCACTACAACAGGTCCCTCGGTTACTTAGAGGACAGGAACTACAGACAGGCTGCCCTGGCATCATGGTGCATGGGCCATTACAAACAGGCGAAGGAATACATGATAAAGGGGCTTAACAAGAGGGCTTCACCACAAAGTTGGTACCTTCTTGGTAGGATATGCGGAAGTATGGAAGAGATAGATAGGGAAAGGGAGGGTTACAGACTATCCTTGGAGATGGATAGAGATTATTGGCTTTCGCTGAAGGGACTCGCCGGTCTCTTGGAAGGCGAAGAGGCATCGATATTATACAAAAAGGCACTAAGAAGCGCAGGTTATCATCCCTCCAAAAGAAAATTGCTTAGATGCGTGAAAACCACTGGAAAATTCGCACCGGTATACCTGCACCCCGGCGACCTAAAACTCCTGAAGATGGAATATGGGGAGATCGAAAGAGATACTTTACTACCTCTGGTAGAGCATATAATAGACGCTCTTGAAATAGAGAATCCAAGGATATTAGGGGAGATATACGGGGCCATGGAGGACTTTGATGATCTCGAACCGGATTTATTTATTGAAGACCTTGAAGATACGGAGGCTGTCCTGGCTAGAAATGTGATACTAGCATCCCTTGGCGAAGAGATTGACAGTGATGTTTTGGAGAAGATAACGGAACCGGGTAGAAGAAGAGACGAGGCGAATTACATACTTGGCACACGGGCGATGTTAGAGGGTGAAAATGAAAAGGCTATAAAATACCTTGACGAGATAAGAACAAGTAAGGCAAAGCCCCGGGCTCTGGCGGTCAAAGGAGGCATACTTTATTCGGAGGGAAGGTTACAAGAGGCGAAAAAAGCGTTTAAAACGGCTGCGGCCTTAGGATATAACGACCCGTGCGTTTGGGAAGGATTAAAAACGCTGTCGGAAGAGATGTGTGAATGGGAGCAATCTGTTTATTACGCTACACGCACAGTC
>JAFDTZ010000070.1 GCA_019594305.1 Thermoplasmata archaeon | reverse complement strand
GTAGTAATTAGGCATATTATTCCTCAATACTGAACAGTAAATGCGTAGTATAAATAAATTATTGATATCTAACCGTTATCCTAAAACCAAATGAAACAACTGGAACAAACATCCGTAATCGACTGAATATTGGAGGTTATTTACCACTTTTCTTCCCCTTGTGAAAAATAGATATCACAGCGGATACACCCAGGGAGACGAACAAGGGAATCACGGAAAGAGGAGTAGCCCGATCCCCCTCGTGAAGTTCTACTTCATACATATGGGTCTCGTTAATATTTTGATTTATGTCCTCTGCCCTGATGGTAAAGTGCAATTCTTCGTAATGCTCTTCGAAGGGACCGATCCTGGCCCTGTACCCTATACCATCCTCCTCCATCACCTCCGTCACCGTGGGAGCACAGAGAACATCCGTACATACGTAATATGTTATCTCCACATTTTTAACCCCTTGGTTATCTATTACAAATACCCGTATCTCCACCTCCTCACCCCTTACGGGTTCTTCCGGAATCAGCTTTACTTCGGATATTCGGGGTTTTACGGAATCGCCTTTGACTTCAAAATTTACCGTAGTAGTTCGTGACAGATACTCCCTACCTGATATCTCTACACGTACGTTCATCACGTTCTCGCTTCCCATGGGCACATCCATAGGACTTTGGACTTTAACATAAAAAGTACTGTTTCCATCTTCATCGAGTTCTATGGATTCGATATGTGATATGTTCCATCCCTGCTCATCTCCAACAGTAACGTTCACGCTAACCGGTTCCCCCATATCATTGGATACTCTGAACCCCACTCTCTTGCTCTCTAAAGGCGAGATTGCTATGTGTGCTTCTTGAGATCCCAGAGATATTCCGGTTTTTTTCGGAGGTACATGAGCGGTCTGTACTACCTTACCATCGTGATAAAGCATCCCGAACAAACAAAGACCGTTACCGAACCGGTCATACGGCATCACGTCTGTTCCGCTCCATGTTGTGCTATCTTCGGCGCTCTGTCCCTCCTGTAACTCCACAACGGTGTCGAATATGTTATCAACGAATGCAAAGGGGATGGGTTCACCTTCTACGTTGCTCCACGGTGAATATCTATCCGCTAATAAGAGCCTAAGGTGGTATTCTCCGGCTACCTGACTATCGATTTCATACCCTATTTGATACCCCTGGGATATCTCATCCATCTGAAGAGTCAATCCGGCCGGAACCGCACTTCTGTTCAATCTGGAAACTATGTCTATGTAGGTATCTTTGACACCTTCTCCACCACCGATGAACCTTTGGACACCGCCGTTAAACTCCGCTCTGGGGTGCCCTACTCCTCCATATGTATCCCTATAATGCTGCTCAAGTTCTACCGAATACTCACCGGAGATACCGTCGGCATCGGTTACATAAGACACAAAATAAACATCTTCGTACATCTCTAAAAGCGCATCCTCCGCGTTTGGGCAGTACCTGCAGTTCTCATCAACGAAAAGATCCACCATAGGGATGAACACCTCGCTTCCGGGGTAGAGGTTAATAGCGTATCTTAGCTCGGAAACGATATCCTCTTTCGGATGGACGCCGTACATAACTTTGAAATAGGGTTTTAGCTCACCGTTCTCTCTGTTCTTGGTCATTATGACGAACATGGGCACTCCCGTTATCTCGCTGCCGCTTCCCTCCATATCGTAAACGAAATAGGAATCACGTTTTTCACCTGTATCAAGGTCGAGATTCATATGGATGAAACTCACATGGGGAAACTCACTCTCGATCTCCTGGATTACCGGGTCCATCTCGTCGCATGCGGAGCATACGTTGGTGATGTAGTGGAGGAAGACGACTCCCATATCAAGGGTGCCGATGACGAATTCAGGATGAGGCGCCCTTGCATCGAACCTGAAATCGGTTTCAAAAACAGGGTTAAGTCCCAGGCATCCGAGGCACGGTACATTGGATATATCGTCACTTCTGCGGTAACCACCGCTGAACATACCTGCGGACATCACCGATATCAGGACCACTAGGATAACAACCCATGTGAATTTATTCACTCTTCCACCACCTGAATTTTATCTTTATCTCCTGGAAAGCGCAGGCATCCACGCACCTACCGCAAAGCACACATTCCGGATCATCATCTACCCCCGGTGCCTCTATCTGCATGGGACACGCATCGGCGCACATGGGTTTCGAACAGTCCTTGCACCCATCCGTACATTGTAGTTTGACCCCGCTCATTTTATTGAATGGTGCGAAGATGGCACCTATCGGGCACAGGAATCTGCACCAACCCCGACCCACCACCACAACGAGTACGAAGAAGAGGGTTACCGAGATGATCTTCACGAGGAAACCCGAGGACGGCTCCCACACACCCGGGGAGAAGAGCAGTGTAGGGAAAGTCCCTGTTATACCACCGACGGGACAGTACTTGGTGTAGAAAAGTTCCAGGGTCAGGTATGCCGCTAGGGGTATAAAGGGGATGAAGATGTATTTGAGATACTTCAGCCTAGGCATGTCCCTGTCGAACCGGGTGAGGTATTTGCCTATGGTCATTGCCCTTAACTTGTTTATACCATCCTGGATAAGACCGATGGGGCATGCCCACCCACAGAAGCTACGTCCCACCAGCAAACCTATCACCGCCATGAAACCGAGTGTGTAGGCGAATAATATAAGTCCGTCCATGATCCCTATAAGGACCATGCTTATGGCTGCGTGCTCCATGAGACCCAGGGGGCACGAGGCAACCGCGAAAGGGCACGCGTAGCAGAAAAAGTACGGATAGATCAATCCCGATGCGCTTATGCCTATTATCCCTAGTACCGATAGCATCAGGAAGAATATTTGGGACGTTCTTCGCTTACTTTTCACTCTCATCTGCCATCACCTCCTCCTTGGTACCTTTAACTACCTTTTTGTAGTAATATATGAGAATCAAAGAACCTAAGAGTACAACCGTTAGATTAGCGCCGACCATGTACAAAAACGGACCTATCAGGCCAGCGGCTGAATCCTCCGGCTCCGTTACCTCCTCCGACCATCCTTCGGTCAACAATATGTGAGCTGCCCTGTTGTTGTACTTGTTGATCTCTTCAACACTGTTGTTATGATCGGCGGACACCCACAGTAGATGGTACGTTGAAACCGGTATGAATGGAATATTCAATGTAACTGATTCTTGACTAGCCAGGCTTATATTTATCCACCTGGTCACGTTATCCATATAATCGACGGAAAGGGCAGCGTCGAATGACGCTTCCTTATTGCCATGGTTGGTTATCCTAACATCAAGATTCACCAAATCACCTACCCTAGGTTTATCGGGCGTTACCCTTAGGTTACTGATTATAAGTTCGGCTATCCGGGGTGCCACCGAAAGGGTAACGTTCCTTTCTCTGTCTATCACATGGTCACCGAGGGTGCTGTTGGTGTCCGCGACTACCCATAGTCGGTGAGTTCCTCTAACGGCATCCCAGGTGAATTCTATTTCGATATCTTCTTCCGGCTCAATATCGATCTTTATCCATCGGGTGTAGTTGTCACTTCGGCCTACCGACAAAACCAGGTCGAACGAACCTATCCCCTTCCCTGTGTTGTTGATGTTGAGGGATAGTACAACCGAATCCCCTTCAAATATTTCCGGTAGATTGACTTCTATATCGCTCATCCGTATCTCAGGATATGCTTCCTTCACCGTAAGTATCCTGCTCATCTCGCTGGGATCACCCAATGTCGCGTTATGGTCTGCAGTGATAAGTATCTCATACTCACCCGGTGCTAGTATAATGGTAAAATCCACCTGTGCGGTTTGACCGGGTGTCAGAGCCAGTTTCCTCCATTCCTCGGGCACACCGTCCACCGACAGAGAGGTATCGAAGGTGCCGCTAGCTGTGCCTGAGTTCGTTATAGCCGATGATATATCTATTAACTCCCCTTCAAGGGGTTCATCCGGATCTATCACCATCGAAAGCACCCTAATATCGGGCTCATTCAACTCTGTTACTTGCAAGGGCAGTTCCGTACTGTTGAATAGTTCATAGGTTTCATAATAGACCTCCACAGTAATAACGTAGTCCCCCGTGGTGTCCGGAGCGGTGATATCTTTCTCGAACTCACCATTTACATCCACACTAGTGTACCAGTATGAGTCATCCAGATCCATGGTTACATCGGCGCCCTCAGGTATTGTGCCGTCGCTCAATATCGCCGACCCTGTTACCGATACCGTCTGTCCGGGTAATACCGAGGTCTGATTCGACTCCGCCTCCAATGATATTTCCAGTTCTATCACCGTTATGGAGCTTTCATAGTATGTGGTGATACCCCATGTATCGTTGACCGCAATGATGTTCATCACATGTTCACCGGAAGTTAATGGTGCTTTTACTGTAGCCGAAAAATTACCATTTCTATCGGTGTTTACGTTCCATGTATCTTCGCCCAAAGTAACTGTTACAGGTGAATTCTCCATCATGGCTTGGTTGTCCTGATCATCGGTACTATCGTACTCTACGGAACCCGTTATGAAAATATCCTCATCGGGGTAGAATTCATGTTCATGCTCCGAGTATATTGTAGCATCCTCAGGTGGTGGGAATACATAGAACTCAAACCAATCGGATTCCCAGCTATCGTCTATATATCGGTACTCGATCTTTGAGTTCTGTGGAAAGCTTCCGTCGGAAGACGCCGCACCGGGGATCGTAGCACTTCCGTCAAGGGTCAAGTTCCACGTGTTACCCCCCTGGTGTGTCATTTCGAATTCGGCGAATCCGAAGCATATATCACCGATGCACCATTGGTAATAAATAAACGGTTCGGTCACACCTTCCAGCTCCGCAACTAACTCTATGATAGAGCCGCCGTGGCCGTTTTCATAATCCGGGTTAGTATGGCCGAAAGGATAATTCGGGTTGGTATGATCACTGATGAACTCCTGTTGGTTTAAGTCTGTAGCGTTAGCTATCGGGTGTACCAACGCGGTCATAGCCAGACCCAATATTATCAGTATCGTTATCGTACGATTCATCGTTCCGCACTATTCCTATAGATAAGGTAATGAGGGAAAGGGTTTGTGGTCAGAAGTCGATCCGCCACAAGAGGACATCATCGGTGGGATTGTGGATCCAATACCCTTGGTTGGGAGAGAACGAAAAGTCACCAGGGTTCGTATCGTAGGCTAGATTGTAGGGGTTGTTCCCGTCAAAGTAACCTATCTTATCGACCTCTTCCGGTAGCCCGTTGTTTCCCGCAGTGCCGCTGGGATATCCCACCATGTTCCAACCGGGGTTTAGAATTATAGTTGTACTGTCCGGTAAAGTACCTACCACTGTTAGAGTATCTGAGGTAGTCATGTGTATCCATATGCCCATGGAGTGGTCCCACGAGTCCAAGTTGTTGAAGTGCTCCGCTCTGCCCGGTTCGAAAGATTGCCATGTAGCGTGTTCGGATATCTCGTACACCATACGAGTTACCATGATGTCATCTATGCGCCATCCGGGTCCGTTGAAATCATCCCAGGCCTCGGTACCTGCGTCCCATCGGATATGAACGGTTCCGCCTGCATATTCCGACAGGTCGAAGGTGGCCGTTGTCCAACCGGAAGAGCCACCCCAGGCTCGCTCGCCGCCTAAAGGATTGCCCCAATCGGTGGGGACAGTCCCGTCGTAGCCTTCCTCCGGTATTATCAAGGTCCAAGGTCCGTCGGTACCTTCCGTAGATATCTTTACGTTTCCTGCGTCGTAAAGTGCGGTATCGCCCCAGTCGTACCAGTGCTGGAAGGTGAGCTCCGGAGCGTTTGCGCCGGTGAGATCTATCTCCGGCGAGATCAACCAGCTCAGCATGCCTACATCGGAGCGCTTGTTGAACATACCGTCTCCGAAATCCCATGAATTGTCTCCGGAAGATGAACCATGCTGCCTGATACCCCATCTACTGGCATCCAGATGTGACGTATCGGTTATGTACCCGATATCGCCGCCTTCGACATCATCGCTGAATATGGTTTCGTAGGTGATATCGTATGTCGCACCACCGTACCACATGACTTTATCATAGTTGCCCGCGATACCATTATCCGGGTCATCTAGGATCGCACTAAGGCTTGTGTCGCCTTGAAGATATCTATATGAGATGAAGTTCCATCCGTCGCTGTTACCTCCTGCATTCAGTTCGATATCCTCCGTCAAGATGGCTTCCAGGGGGCTCTGTGATGCCTGGACCACCTCCGCCTCGCGCCATTCGTAACTTCCGCTACCGGCATCTTCCCAATCGTGGGTCTGCACGAAAGCGGTCACGTAAAGGTCATCGATTTCCCATTCGCTGTCTATCTCGAATTCCCTTGTAAACTCAAGTGTTTGACCCTGGCTTATGGTGATCTCCTCGGGATCGAGATTAAGGACAACTGTGAACCTGATATGATGGTCACCATCCCAGTAATCATGGTCCTCGACCACCACAAAGTGTATCCAGAGATTTGAATGGGTGACGGTGTCGTTGGCCGTTACCGTCGCCTCGATAACACCCATACCATCGGCATCCGGGTAGCCTTTGGTTTCCATGTACAAGTATGTATTCTCGCCCAGTGCGTTATCGATTCTATCTTTATAAATATTGTAGATATTCGGATCGTATGGATCATTACTTCCGCCGATGTATCCGTCGATTCCATCGAAGAAGGAAAGCGGTATAGCAGGAACGTCGTAGGCTTCGCTACCGGCCCTCTCCGAGTTACCAGGTACAGAATAATCATCGTTAAGATGATATTTAAGGATACCCAATTGCTCTCTCGGATATTCATCAGCTAAGCGCCCCAGGGCACCCATGGCACCTCTGCAGGGTCCGCACCAGGTAGCTCCGAAGTTTTCCACAAGGACCGTTCTCGGAACGGAATTCGTTATCTCTTCTTTTAGCTCGCTCTCCACATCTGGGTTGTGGTGAAAGATACCCGTTACCGTTGAAAGTATCAGTATAACAGACAACACCACTACGCAGAAGATACCTAATCTTTCGTATCGCATATTTAATCCCTCCTATTTTTCATTTTTAAACAGTGTTAACCACATATACATATTTAAGCTTAACGATTGTTAATGACTCACAGCGATGATATTACAGCGATCATACCGAACAATATCATCAAAACCGAGCTGAATATCCTGAACCGGTTCAGCCATATCCTGCTTCTGTCGACAGAATACTTGGCACCTAACGATGTGTACAAAAGCATGGGTACGGAGAGGCCGATACCGAAGAAGAACATAACAAGACCGCCTATGGATACCGCGGCCACAGGGCTGGAGAAGAAGAAAGACATGGAACCGACCAACAAAAAGGTCTCAAAACCGATGGCCGCTTCCCCGACACATACGAGACTGAAGAGCGAACCCCATACAAAAGGAAATTTTCTGTCCCTAACTACCTTGAAGAGAGGATGACATACACCTTCCTTTATGTCCTCCCTCTCCTCCAGGGAATGAGAGAGATTGTATAAACCCAATAAGATCAAAATCGTGCCGATGACCAGATAGCCGTATCTGAACATATGTCCGCCGACCGACGAAACCGAGTCCAAAGTAGAGCCCTTGTAGAGTATGAAACCCAGGGCACCTCCGAATATAACCAATAGGAGTACCCGGGGTGCGTTGAATTTTATACCGGTCATAAGACCTTCGGTCCAACTTTCCTTTTGAGATATGACGGGAAAAAGTGAAGGGGCACAGAAAGCTACACAGAAGGTACTTCCCTTTCTAAGTCCCCAGAAAAGTGAATAACCGAGGATGGAAAGAAATAGTAAAAATTCATTCACTCTGCATCACCTGCCTGTGATCTATTTTTTATTGCACAACCTTTCGCAGGTATGGCACATCTCCACCTTAGTATCAAAATTTTCCTCAACCTGTTCCAAGGTCCTTCTATTCCATACTTTGTTACATACATGACATAAAACAGGTCCGATATATTGTATCTCGCCTCTGCATATCTTACCTGCATATATCCTCAATTCATCCAGTATATCTTGGTCGAATTCCACCGCGTAGCCCCTCTTCCCGCTCATGTACTGTGAAACCGCAGCCGGGGTCAAACCGAGTATATCCGCCACCTTTCGTTGAGATATGTCACAGTCCACCAGTTCCTTGGCTAGCTGCGCTCTCACCGAAGGCAGAATATAATCCACAATTATCTCGCAGGGTTGTTTTTGAATTGTAAAACCTCAGATTCCACAAAGAACCGTTCCGTATATAAAATAATTTCCGTAAGGTAAATAGTTCATTTAAGACCGGCCTCATTATGCCTTTTGATTATATCGTCCGCCAACCTCTCCAGTTCTCTGAGATCCTTTAAGGTCGGCGAACCCTTTATCATCACCGGATCCAGCATCTCCACCTGAAGGTTGCTAAGATTATCTTTGATCATCTCCAGGGCCCTGCCGCCCCAACCGTACGATCCTATCACAGATGCAAATCTTGTCTTTGGTCTGAGTGAATTTATGAGGCTGGCCGCATAGACCACTTTGGGGTGAGGACCCACCAGTACCGTTGGTGTGCCGATCACGATGGTCGCGGCGTCCACCAGGGCCATGGCCAGGGTTCCCAGGTCCGTGGTGGTTATGTTGAACGGTCTTACATCCATTCCCCGTTCCATAAGGTGGTCCACGAAATGAGTTACCATCTTCTCAGTACTGCCGTGCATGGATACGTAAGGCACGATTATCTCGCCTTTTACATCGTTGGAAACCCATTCCCTATACGCATCGAGGATGAATTCCGGTTCGTCGTAAATCGGTCCGTGACCGGTGGCTATCGTCTGGAAATCCAGTTTTTCCAGCTTCTTTAGGTTGCTCTTGATCGGTGACCTGAAGGGCATCATTATCTCCGCGTAGTAGCGTTTCGCTGCCAGGTAAACCCTTGCCTTATCCTTCATATACAGATTGCTGGAGGCCATGTGCGAACCGAAGAAGTCGCATGAAAAAAGGATCTTGTCCTCCTTCAGGAGGGAAACCATGGTCTCGGGCCAGTGAACCCAAGGCATGAGATGAAACTCCAGTGTCCTGTCTCCCAGAGATAGTTCTTCTTTATCCTTTACTACTTTGAACTTATTTTCTTTTATATTATGGTGTTCCATGAGGAAGCCCTTACATTTTTCGTTCGTAACCAATTTAGCCTTGGGAAAAACAGTGAGTATTATAGGTATGCTCCCGGAATGGTCTTGTTCGGCGTGATGTGAAACCACGTAATCGAGTTTTTTGATACCTAGATAACTCAAATTTTCCAGTAGTACATCACTTTTGGAAGGGTCAACCGTATCTATCAATGCCGTCTTCTCGCGGCCCTGTACGATATAAGCATTGTAACTTGTACCGTCCGGTAGGGGTATCAATTCATCGAACAATACTCTGTCCCAGTCACCGGCACCCACTTCGTAGATCCCTTTTTTAACCTGCAAAACCGCCATATTAATTCCTCTTTACCTATTATTACACTACAAAATATTGTAGTTAGTGTGGATAACAGTGGGTGTATATTAGCTTTATTCAAACATTTCGGACACTTTTTAAAACCGGAAAAATTAAAACGTACATCACTAAATACTATCCTATGGCCGTGGAGTTCGTAGATGTGAATATCCTGATACACTCACTCATAGCCGTTAGCTTGGGTGCTCTCATAGGCCTTGAAAGGGAACATAGGAAGGACGATAAGTTGGTTATAGCCGGAGTGCGCACATTCCCCTTAACATGCCTTTCGGGAGTTATTTTCTCTTTCCTGGCTGCGGAAACCGGTTTAGCACTGGTCGAGGTGGGTGTTATTACCTTCGGAGCTTTTGCACTACTGCTGGCCTACCTCAAGTACGAGGTCCACACCGTTGGAATAACCACTCCGGTGGCTTTTTTTCTCACCTTCCTCATAGGCGTACTCGTGGAGAGGGGATTTATATTCGAGGCGGCCTTCATCACCCTGCTCGTAACTTCTTTACTGCTTACAAAAGAAAGATTGCACAGTATAGCGGAAGGTATATGATGGCATTAGATTATATATAGGGGGGTTTTCATCTGTTGACACATGGAACTGTTGAAGAAGGCAGAGAAAGCCATGGAGATCGGGCTTTGCGACAACTGTCTCGGTAGGCTGTTCGCCCAACTCGGACACGGGCTAACCAACGATGAAAGAGGCCATGCCTTGAGAGTTTATAGCGCCATGTACCGCACCGCGGGTGAAAACCGGGAGAAGTTAAGGCCCGAATCCGAGACGTGCGCCGTCTGTGGTATACTTTGCACGGAGTTCGACAAGTTCGCTAACTTAGTCACGGAAGCGTTCGCCGACGTAGAGTTCAAATCCTTTTTAGTAGGCTCCAGGATAGACCCTGAGATAGAAGAGACGGAGGAACGGATCTGGGCGGACCTCGATATAACAACATCGTCCCCCATAAAGACGGAGGTGAATCGAGAAGTTGGAAAACGTGTCGATGCCCGCTTGGAGGCCGAAGTTGACCTGGAGACACCCGATGTAAAGGCCATCGTAGATACCCGGTTCGACGCCGTTGAAATAGAGCTGAGCCCTCTCTTCATATACGGAAGGTACAGAAAGCTCGTCAGGGGTATACCCCAGACCCGTTGGAACTGCAATCGCTGCTGGGGAACGGGTTGTTCACACTGCGACGGTACGGGAAAGATGTACCAAACGAGTGTTGAAGAGATAATAGAAAAACCCCTCTTGGAGATGACCGAGGGCGAGAAGGCTACCCTTCACGGGATGGGCAGAGAAGATATAGACGTGCTTATGTTGGGCTCGGGAAGACCCTTCGTTATAGAAGTCACAGATCCGATCTACAGGGAGATAGATCTGGATAAACTCGCTTCAGAAGTAAATAACCACGAAGAAGTGGAGATACTTAACTTAAGATATTCTGTAAGAAACGAAGTCAAAGAGATAAAATCCACAAGGGTTGAAAAATCATACAAAGTAAAACTTATATTGTCCGAGGAGGTCGATAGGGGAAGATTTAAAAAGGTAATGGAATCTTTGAGAGGAATAACACTGTCTCAGAGAACGCCTAAAAGAGTTGATCACAGGCGTGCCGACAAGATACGTAAAAGAAAGATACG
>JAFDTZ010000033.1 GCA_019594305.1 Thermoplasmata archaeon | reverse complement strand
ATCTTCGCACGCCAGGCGGAGGTCGCCCTGATAAAAGCCGATACCGTGGACAGGTTGAGAAGGTCGAGGGAAGAAATAAGAGCGAGCCGAGAAAGATACAAAACCATCTTCGAATCCGCCTACGACGCCATCTTCGTAATGGATGGTGAAAAGTTCATCGACTGCAACGCCAAGACCCTGGAGATCTTCGACTGCGAAAGAGAGGACATGATAGATAGTCCCCCCTGGAGATTCTCACCTGCCAAGCAACCGGATGGTAGGGACTCTAAAGAAAAAGCGCTTGAGAAGATAAACGCCGCCTTCGGTGGTGAACCCCAGGTGTTCCAATGGGTTCATGCAAAGGCAGACGGAGCTCCCTTCGACGCCGAAGTTAGTCTGAACAAATTTAAGATCGGCAAAAAGAGTTTTGTAATGGCCATCGTCCGGGATATCACCGAAAGAAAGGAAGCGGAGGACGCACTGGAAGAGGAGCGTAAAAGACTCCGTTTCACCATGGAGGCGACCAATACAAGCATCGACGTCCTCGATGCCGATCGTAACATACGATATATCGATTCCGCCTGGAGGAAAATTTACGGAGATCCCGAGGGGCGCAAATGCTACGAGTACTTCATGGGTCTGGATACACCATGCCCGAACTGCGGAATTCCCGAATCGATAGAAACCAAGGAGATCGTTGTTTTCGAACAGTTTTTACCGGAAGAGGAACGGTACATCGAAGTCCACACCATACCGTACCAGGACAAGAAGGGTGAATGGCTGGTGGCGGAGTTCAACGTGGATATCACAAAACGCAAGGAAGCGGAGGAAGAGCTGATAAAAACCAAGGAGCGATACCGAAACTGGATCGAACATAACATAGTTGGTGTGGGTATAACGGACCTGGAAGAGAGTATTACCTTTGCCAACGAACGATTCGCAAGGATGCTGGGTTACGAGATGGATGAATTCATCGGTAAAAACCTGTCGGAACTATCCACCGAAGATGCATACCGGCGTATGAAGGACAAGACCAAGAACAGGCTCAAGGGCGTAAGCGAGGTTTACGAAACGAGGTTGGTGAAAAAGGACGGCGGTATCATAGACGTGATGGTGGGAACCACTCCTCACAAGGACGATGAAGGGCACATAATCGGGACCGTCGGTTTCGTGCAGGACATTACCGAGAAGAAAAAGGCGGAGGAAGAACTTAGGTTACACCAAGAACATCTTGAAGAGCTGGTGGAAAAAAGAACCACCGCGCTGAGGGAAAGCGAGGATTACAAACGTTCCATAGTTGAACTGATACCGGATATCATCATAAGGACCAACAGGGAAGGCGAGTACCTAGAGATAATCTCGACCTCGGAGAAAAAGCTGATACAACCTAGGGAAAAAATCATCGGTAAAAAGGTCACGGATGTTTTCCCGGAGAAAGAAGCGGCCCGGATCATGGAACACCTCAGAAAGAGCATAGACGAAAATGTTCTTCAACTGGTTGAATACGAGATACCGATCATCGACAAGTTGTTATGGTTCGAGGCCCGTATCGTTCCATCGGGTAACAACGAGGCCTTTGCCCTTATCCGTGATATCACGGACAGGAAGAATGCCGAAAGGGCTCTGTACGAAAAGAACGAAGAACTAAAGGCCTTTGCCTACTCCGCATCCCACGACCTGAGGGCGCCCTTAAGGGCGATAGAGGGGTTCAGCCTTGCGCTATTAGAAGATTGTAGAGAATCACTGGATGAAAACTCCATGGATTACGCCAAAAGGATAGTCGATGCCTCCGAACGTATGAACATCCTGATTAAGGATCTTCTCGCCTACAGTCGAATAACAACAAAGGATATCAAAACCTCGACAACAGAGTTAGATGACATCATGGAGAGGGTGACGGAGATACTGGAAAAGGATATCGAAGAAGCAAAGGCGGATATAAACTTAGAAAAACCGTTACCATCCATAAAGGCCCATGATTCCACAGTGGTACAGATAGTAACAAACCTAGTATCCAACGCCATCAAATTCGTTAAACCCGGGGACAAACCGATCGTCACCGTAAAAGGTGAAAAGGAAGACAATACGGTCCGCCTCTGGGTAGAGGATAACGGAATAGGCATAGATGAAAAAGATGCGGACAATATATTCGACATATTCGAAAGATTACATGGTCGTGAAACCTATCCCGGTACGGGCATCGGACTAGCCTTAGTTAGAAAGGGGGCTGAAAGGATGGGGGGCAAAGCGGGTGTCGAGTCAGAACCCGGCAAGGGGAGCCGATTCTGGATAGAGTTACCGGCCGGTTAGTACTTCAGAAATCCTTTAGAAGATCCTTTAGCTCGTCTTCGTCTTCAACTTTAAGCTCGTACCTAACTCTAACCAAGGGTTTGCTCACATCCAATACTCTTTTCAGGTCTATGGGTGTTCCGGATACGACAACATCGCAATCCGAGTGTTCTATTGTATCTTCAAGGTCTTTAACTTGTGATTCTCCATAACCCATCGCCGGTAATATCTTCTCCATATGGGGATACTTTTCATAGGTTTCCTTGATCGAATTAATTGCGAAATTTCTCGGATCGACTATCTCAGAAGCACCGTACTTCTCCGCAGCTAGGAATCCTGCTCCGAATCCCATATCACCATGGGTTACCGTCGGGCCATCTTCGATAACAAGGGCTCTTTTACCCTCTATCATCTCCGGCTTATCTACTGTGATGGGTGAATCAGCACGTATGATGGTCGCTCCGGGATTTACTTCCCGTATATTAGCTTCCAGCTGTTCTATCTTCTCCTCTTCAGCGGAATCACACTTGTTGATTATGCAAACGTCCGCCATCCTCAGGTTAGTTTCACCGGGATGATAGGTTGTTTCGTGGCCGAGCCGGTGGGGATCAAGGACAACAAAATTGAGGTCAGGTCTGTAAAAAGAAGTATCATTGTTTCCGCCGTCCCAGATGATAACATCGGATTCCTTTTCAGCTTCCATGAGGATCTTTCCGTAGTCGACCCCTGCATACACCACCATGCCCTTGTCGATATAGGGTTCGTACTCTTCTCGTTCCTCTATGGTACATTCATGCTCGTCCAGGTCTTCATATTTGGCAAATCTCTGTACTACCTGCTTCTCGAGATCACCGTAGGGCATGGGATGTCTGATAGCGCTCACTTTTCTTCCCTTTTCTATCAGCAACTCGCATATCTTTCGTGTGGTCTGGCTCTTGCCCGAACCCGTCCTTACGGCACATATCGAAATCAATGGTTTTCTGGATTTTATCATGGTAGAATTGTTACCCAGCAGTATAAAATCGGTACCGAGAGCGGTGGCGAGTGAAGCCTTGTGCATCACATGTTCATGGGTTACATCACTGTATGCAAATACTACCTCATCTACATTTTCATCTATGATCAATCGAGGAAGATCGTCTTCATGCACTATGGGGATTCCCTCGGGATATAGATGTCCCGCAAGTGAAGGGGGATAACGTCGGCCCTCTATATCAGGTATCTGGGTTGCCGTGAAAGCAACCACCTGAAAATCCGGGTTGTCTTTAAATACGGTATTAAAGTTATGAAAATCTCTTCCTGCAGCGCCCATTATTATTACATTTTTCTTTTTCCTTTCCATGCTGACACCAAAGAGGGCGAAGTTGGATTGCATATATCAATTTTGCGGAGGCGAATCAAAATTGTTTGATCGAGTATATAAACATTCAATAATACTAAATTCCACCCCCTATATACCGGAGGGATGTATTGGCTATCCTATGTGATAATCGCCGTAATCCTGGGCGGACTTCTGTTGGCCTGGAAGACAGAGATGTACTTGACACAGATACTAGTGATAGTGAACCTGCTCATATTTATGTCCGTTTACATACCGGGAATGAGGTACCCGGGATTGACGTACACCGTTTATAACGACCTGGCAGGACGTGCAATATATCTACAGACAGGACGCTCTCTACACACATTTCTGACCCTCATGTTCCTTCATGCAGACTTCATGCATATCGCGGGTAACATATTGGTTCTGTTTTTCATAGGTATCGCTCTTGAAGATCGGATAGGCAAACGTGACACAGCGATTATTTTCTTCGTCACCGGCCTGATAGCGACCTTGGGACAGTACTCGATCAATTGGGGCTCGACAGCATTGAACCTGGGGGCATCCGGGGCCGTTATGGGCCTTATGGGTGCCATTGTGTATCTATATCCCCGTGACAAGATACCCATGTTCCTAGGACCCATATTCATGCCGGCGGTACGGGTCGACCTAGCGGTAGTTGTGTTCATCGCGATGCAATCCGGGATAGCCCTATTGAGCTCTAGCTCCAACATCGCCCATGCCGCACACTTTGCAGGGTTCGCCGCGGGCATCATTATAGGCATAGTTATGAGAAGATATTCCTTTGGAATAGAAAAAGAAAAAACTAAACGGGATCATTCATGCCTGAAAAAACTGGTTACTAGCAATGAACTTCACAGTATCTATGAAAATATAAAGGAGGCGGATAACGAAGAAGTAAGGGATGCATGGATAGAATTTTTCTTAGAAAAAGCTAATTGCCCCAGATGCTCCAAAAGGCTTGAAGGCGATAGATGCCATTGTGGCTTCAAGATTTGGGAGTAAGATTGATATAGTGCATCTAACATATGAAACAACGGTGATACAATATGGCAGTTCCTGATTCATATCATCTCATTTGCCCGGTATGTGATAAAGAAACGACACACAAGATACTCAAAGGAGAGTTCCGAACATCTCAAGATGAAGCGATCATTGACGGTGTGGTAAAATGCAAAGAATGCGGTAATACAAGAAAAAAGACGATAAGAGAGAAGACCGCTATAGAGGTACCTTTGATCATCAGTTGGAAGAAAGAGACATGGAAAACCAGCGTTTCTTTGCTACCGGAGGAATGGGTTCATGTGGATGATGAGCTATTGGTCGATAATTCACGGACAAAGATCACCGCCATCGAAACGGAAGCTAGAAGGGTCAAATCCGCCAAGGCCGAAGATATAACTACCATATGGACAAAAAAATTCGATAAGACCTTGGTAAAGGTAGCCGTCCACAAAGGAAGAAACACTATATCGCATACTTTGGAAGTACCACCTGAAGAGGAATTCTATGTGAACGACCCCATTCAGATCGGCAGGTACGATGGTATCATATATCGTATAAAAACAACCAAAGGAATAATAAAAAAAGGTTCGGCAAAAGCGGAAGATATAACCAGGGTATACGCAAAGATGATAGGTTGATAATATACGACTAAGTGGTCGGTAAATTTTAATAACGTAATATGCAATGCCGCTTTCATGAGGATACTGATAATCGGTGCGGGCTCCATAGGGAGTGAGCTGATCAAGGAATGTGAACGACTGGAAAGCGTGGAAGAATTCTATATAATGGACCACCATCCCGAAGCGGCAAAAAAGATATCTCAAGATATGAAAAAGGCCAAAGTGATATCAGACCTCCGAGAACCATTTCCCGGTATAGACCTTGTTATCGAAGCGGCGTCACAGGAAGCGGTTCATGAGCACGGTAAAAAAGCTTTGACATGTGGTGCCGAACTGATGCTGATGAGCGTGGGGGCTCTTGTTGATGATGAACTGAGGGAAGAACTTTTCAAAGCTGCAGAGGATAATAATTCGCGTATTTACATACCATCGGGAGCTCTATGCGGTCTAGATGCGGTTATCTCCGCTTCCGTTGTAAAGATAACCGAGGTAAAGTTGGAGACTAGAAAACCCCCCGCAAGCCTTATGGATTCCGAATTCGTCCGTGAAAGTAAAATCAATATTCAAGGTTTGGAGGAAGAAACAACCATCTTCGAAGGACCCGCTTCCAAGGCGATTAAACTATTCCCAAAGAACGTTAACGTGGCGGCCGCCCTGAGCCTGGCCGGAGTGGGATTCGAGAAGACGACTGTAAAAGTCATATGTGATCCGTCCTGTGAAAACAATATCCACACCATAAGATTGCTTGGTGAATCAGGTGAACTTACGGGTATAAGCATCAATAACCCCTTCCCGGACAATCCAAGGACAAGTTACCTTGCCGCACTTTCTGCCGTCTCTGCGTTGAGAAATATATGCGGTCACGTTTGGTACGGTGTATGATGCTTAGATGATACCCAATTCACTCAACTTTTCGGGTAGATACTCTTCGGTTACATACTCAAGACCGTATTTCGCAAGGGCCTGCTGTTCCGCCTTTTTATTTATCTCCAGCATCGTCTCGATCTCGTTCTTCCAGAATCTAGTATTGAACCGAGGATCCTCCAGTTCCTGCTTCAATGCATCCCTATCAGTTGAACTCAACTTGTCGGTCGGCAGGTCATAGTTCATTATGTCACTCGCTGTGATACCTACGTACTCTGAAGAGGGTATGGCTAATAATTCAGACAGATGGGCGCTGTTTATCGCTCCATAGGCTATACTTGCAAATATTCGGAAACTCCAAGGGTCTCCGTCAGTGAATACCACTACGGGTAAACCCTCCTCTTCGTTGAGTCTTTTCATTAGTCGTCTTGTTGAACGGGCGGGTTGACCTTTTAGATGAACCAATAGAGCATTGGCATACTCATCGAATCCGTTCTCAACGAGCCTGTCGAACATACCACCTGTTTCGATGGCGATTATGAAATCTGCCTTTACCTTAGAAAAATTGACCTTGTCTTTTTCGACATTGTAGGGGATCGTATATCCGGAATCGCCCACGTCGTCACGGCAGTTTAGCTTCCTTATATCGCCCTTCCTGGTCTTTTCCTCCACCACTATATCTCCGATTATCCTTGCACCGTCCTCCTCAGGTCTCAGTTTGAAATCTTCCCTCAGACAGTCCGATACTATCTCGATATCCTCTGCGAGCCTATCGGATTCCTTCTGATCACCAAATTTTGCCTTATCCCAACCTTCCGAGATGTAGTACATCTCCCTCAAAGTCGATGATTTCTCACTGTCTATCATTTCCCTGATAAAATCCAACATGTAAAGTGTGCGTAAGATCATTACCGCTCCGCTCATTTTCTTTGCGGATCTGGTACTCTTCGAATTCCCAAGCTTCCAGACCCCCGAGCGTTTGTTGAACTTGATGTTGTTTTTACTCCTGGTAGCTATCTTCATCTCCGGTATCTTACCCTTATCCAACTGATCGTAAAATTGTCCTGCGATCTCTTCTAATCTTTTGAATGCTTCATGATGTCTATCTTCCATCTTATCCGCCCTCCTCTATCTCTGCTACCTCTATGTCCCAATCATCAGGTAGAGGGTCTGCACCTATCAAATCCGTTTCTGTTACACCCTCTATGTAAACATCTATCCCGCTAAGGTCCTCCTTTACCAGTGTACCGTTGTATTCGAAACGTATATTCCGGGAGAGGGATGATTTAAGGGTATCGAGTTTCCATTTTAGATGATCACCGTTGTATACCGGTTCGGGATCCGACGAGATCAATACAGTGTCGGGATAGGGTTTCTCCATGTACACAGTGAGCTTTCTTTTTTTGCTTGTGAAATTATTTATGTTTATATTACCCACCCATTTTTTCCCGTCTTTTTCAAAGGTATTTTTCACGTAAACCACACCCATTATCTTGGTCATCACCTTTTCCAGAGACGGTGGTTCTTTTCCTACTATAACCGCTGATTTTTCTGCTATCAAAGGCAATAGATCATTTACAACCATGAATTTCTCTGATATCTTTTTCCGCCTCTTTCCTTTGTTAAGGTGAGTCCTCAGATTCCTGGCACACTCCCGTAACGCCTTCTCTATCTCATCAACAACCTCGGGAATATCCGCGATGGCATCCTTTGCTTCTGATGTGAAGGGCACTCTGGTAGATGCCACGTGGACAAGGATGATAGCCGGGCCGGAAGGCATCCCTTTACCGCCTCTCTGGTCAAGGCCATAAATCCGCCAGTCGATTTTCTTGATCGCCGTGGTGGTGGCACATGCGCTTTTCTTATAAAGTAGAGGTACGCGATTAGCGTATCTAAGCACCTTCACGGGGCCATCGGATGGTAGGTCGCCTCCGAAGACCAGTCCGACTTCTACCTGAAAAGGATTTCCTGAATAAACAGACGGCTCCCTGGTCGTAGGGGGCGCATAGAATTCCGGCTGATAACCTTTGAGTACATTCTTAAGACCTTTCTTTATCAGCATACTTTTGATAGGCGAGAGACAATCCGTTTCCGGTGCCATTATCTTAACGTTGCCCGTCGCCTTGAGGATCTTTTTACAATCCTCGATGGTCATCTCCGAAGGTTTCGCCCTCTCTCCGATACCGGCTTCGCTGCAAATATCCTTTACCGTTCGATAACTGATACGGCTGAATTCGTTCACAAGAAATGAGCTGAGACGCCTCCTTTCGGTACTCTTCATCATTTTAACGAAGGTGCCTAGCTCTATACCTTCTATATGCGGCTTAACCGCCTTCGTCTTAGGAGGAAGCTGGTCTGTCGCGCGCTTGAATACGATGGTCTCACCGTCGGATATAAACGTAATTTGTGTATGTGGGTTAACTATGGCGGTATTCTTCAAGTATTCAAAAACAGAGTGTTCACCGCTTCTCAACAATCCCTCGATACACGTTTCAAACCTGGTTCCGTGTTCCTTCTCTTCCCACAGGACTACATCCTGAGAGAGGATATCGGGCTTGTTCTTCTTGGTATCCAAGGTTATCTTCAATTCCGTAGCATAGTCCTTCTCTATTATCTTGGACCTTACCAGGGTGGGTTTACCCGTACTGAGCTGCCCGTACATCACAACCGCAGAAACCCCTATGCCCTGTTGCCCTCTACTCTGCCTGATATCATGGAACCTTGAGCCGTACAACAGCTTGGCAAAAACATTGGCTATCTTTCTCTTGGGTATCCCCGGGCCGTTGTCCTCAACACACACCTTGTATTCCTGCTCACCTATGGTCTCGATCTCAACGATTATATCGGGTAGTATCTCAGCCTCCTCACACGCATCCAACGCGTTGTCGACACCTTCTTTGACTGCGGTAACTAGTGATTTGGTCAAGGAGTCGAATCCCAGGATATGTTTGTTCCTTTCGAAGAACTCTCCTATAGAGATTTCCTTATGTTTATCCGCCAGTTTTTCAGCTATCGAAGCCATTGCATCCCATCTTGTTCCATCTGATTAATTGTGAATACTGATTTATAGTATTAAGTTTTGCGGAAGAGCACAGGTTATTTTCCAAAAGTTTATGTGCTTTCTATCCTAGGTGCCAACAGGAACATGACTTTCCCGTCACCATCCGCAAATTCGAATTTTACCTTAATCGGATAATCTCGACCTAGGTCCAACTCAACTATGGTGTTACTATCGACGGATTTTATCATGTTGGAGAAGTAATCAAGGGCAAAAAGCGAGCGTACACTCTCGGAAGCATCTATCTCCTCGACCTCTTCCTTTGAAAGGACGAGGCTCACCGAGTCTTCGTCCTCTTCGGAAAATATTTCGAAACCATCTGGTCCCGCAGATATGGCTATGTGGTCCGCGATGTTTTGAGATGCCTTAACCCCCGTCTGCAGGTGCTTCCCCAACAACTTTACACATATGGGTAGGTCCAGCTGCGGTACGCTTGGATCCGTCATCCCGGCGGTATCCAGTAAAGGCATCTTCTGGGTTATATTGTTTACCTTTAATACCAGCCTATTGTCATCGTCATCATGCTCAAGGATGATCATATCCGACGGAGATGATAACCTAAGGAATTGGTCTATTTTGTTCAAGGTCACCCCTAATTCTGTCTCTTCGGCCTTATAGTTTACAAATGCATTCGTGCTCAAGTGGAGATCAACCATGGCAACATGGGCAGGGTCGACCGCCTTTAAGGATAAACCATCTTCATCTACATTTATCTTAACTTCGTCCACTATGGTCTGTACGATTTCCACAAGGTCTCTCAATATCTCGGCTTTGATTTCAGCGTTTAACATGTTATTGTCCCCTTTTGTTCACTGCCGACAGGGATTCGAACCTGCCGTGAGGAGTGTAGGTTATCAAATATAAGAATATAAGGCTTATGGTCGTGTAGAGATGGTAAAGATACACTTTTCATTCGGCGGTAAATACATATATAGTTTACACGATTAGCATTAAAAAGAATCATAGAGGTCATACATGAACCCAAAAGTTCTTTGCACTATGGGAATATTTATCCTTCTCATTCTCAGCGTTAGCACCGATTCTTTTTTTAACACCAACGAAGACTTTGTTCGGGATATGGAGAGTAATATATCGGTAATTCATGATTCTAGAGAACCTATCCGTATAAACGGTGATAACGACTTCGCGGACCAGGCAGCGGCGGAAGGTTGGCCGGGAGATGGTAGCGAGGACGATCCCTACGTGATAGATGGATACGAGATAAACGGAACCGGTAAGGGTTGCGGTATATACATAGGCAATACTACCGTGCACTTTGTGGTACGGAACAACTATGTCCACAATGCAAGCGGGAGGGCGAACATGTATTTTCGAAACACCGGTCTTTTCTTATACAATGTTACCAACGGGCGGGCGGATAACAATGTGATCAAAGATTGTAGCCACGGTGTACGGTTGGATCAAAATAGTTTAAACAACACAATATACAACAATACGGTGTCGAATAACACAGAATACGGTATATTCCTATACAGATCATCGCTAAATACCTTTATTTACAACCATGTTTTCAATAACACCAGAGGTTTTTACGTTCTTCATCACTCCCATGAGAACGTAGTATCCGATAACCTGATAGAACACAATACTCAAAACGGTGTACTCATGCAGCTATCGACCAACAATACATTTTCAGACAACGTTATTTCGTCAAATATACGGGGCGGTATCTACATCTCCAATTCCCAGCACATCCAGCTCTATAACAACGATATTTCGAGTAATGCACGCAGGGGAATTTACGTTTTAAATTCGGTTTATATCGAACTGTTCGAAAACGCTATGGTTAACAACGGAATCAACATCTTCGGAGGAAGTCCGGAGCACTGGAATACCCACACAATATCCACAGATAACACGGTTAACGGTAGACCGGTGCACTACTGGAAAGATGTTACCGGAGGAACGGTGTCTACTGGGGCAGGGCAGATCATACTCGCTAACTGTACTGGGGTAACAGTAGAGAACCAGCATATCAGCGATACCGATATAGGTATCATCCTCGGCTATTCAAACGATAATATATTGTCAAATAACATCGTCTTTTCGAATTTTTACGGTATTTCCGTATCACACTCAGAAGGAAATACAATTCTGGATAATCACGTATATAATAACTCTCGGGGATTTTACATTTATTACGGAGATGATAACTACCTGTCGCAAAACATTGTAGAGAAAAATGATTTCGGGTTTCATGTCCATTCTTCAACCGATACCACACTGGATAATAATTTGATATCCGATAACGATTACGGCATGTATCTCTTCAGAAGCATCAGAGTGACCCTGGAAGGTAACGAGATAATTGGACATGGGATCCTAATGGGAGGAGAAAAGGTCGAATACTGGAACACCCATGTGATCGACACCTCGAATACGGCTAACGGAAATCCCATCCATTACTGGAAGGACCAACGTTCGGGGACCGTACCTCCGGATGCAGGACAGGTCATACTGGCAAACTGCAGTCAAGTGATCGTCCATGGGCAGAAAATCGGTTATGATATAGTAGGCATACAGCTGGGCTTTTCTTTTTCGAACATCATATCAAACAACACCGCTTCATACAATCAACGAGGAATATACCTTTATAATTCATATGAAAATACATTGTCGGATAACATATTATACAACAATACCCACGGTATATATATGCTTGATTCTAACAAAAATTCGTTACCCGAGAACGAGATGCACAACAACACATACGGCATATACATGTCCAACTCGGATAACAACAATGCATCTGCAAATACCCTGGGGAATAACAGCTATGGAATATACATATACCGATCTGCGAGTAGCACGCTACATAACAATGATATGCTAAATGATGGTATAATGATAAACGGTAATCTATTCAGGCATTGGGACACCCACGACATCAGTTATTCCAACACTGTGAACGGAAGCCCTGTATATTACTGGAAGAACAAAACCGAAGGAACCGTTCCCCCGGGGGCGGGGCAGGTGATACTAGCAAACTGTATGGATGTGGTCGTGGAAGGGCAGAATCTGATCGGTGCTACCGCAGGCATACAGATGGGGTACTCTGTTGAAAATACGATATCCGATAACAATATAATAAACAACAAGCACGGTATTTACCTGTACGCCTCCAGCGATAACATGATCTATCATAATAATTTCCTTAATAATGAAGACCAGGCTTACGAAGAGGGAATGAACCAGTGGGACGACGATTATCCCAACGGAGGAAACTACTGGTCGGACTATGAAGAACTATATCCCGATGCATCTGAGATAGATGATTCGGGTATTTGGGATACCGCCTATGCTATTCCAGGCGTCGGTAATTTCGATAGGTTCCCGTTGAAGCAACCTAAAGGTGCCCTGGGGTTGACTATAGAGCAACCTGAACCCGGAGGTATCATAACCGAAGAAAGCGTTACCGTTAATTGGTCTTCCACCGGAGGTTTGGGTGTGAGAGAACACCGTATCAGACTCGAAGGGGAAGATTGGATAGGGCTAGGTTCGGAAACGGAGTACACTTTCCATTATATCGAAGACGGTAATTATCGGATTGAAGTCGAGCTGGCGGACGGTATCCTGGACGAGGTAATAAAGGATGTGAACTTCATCGTCGATACCACACCACCCGTACTCGATATCATCTCCCCATACCATGGAGAGATATTTGATACGGGTAGCCTTAACATCCGATGGGAAGGAAGTGACGCTTCCACAGGTATCTCGCACTATGAAATAAGGTTAACAGGGGAAGATTGGGTAGATGCGGGTACTGATACGACTTACAGCTATTCGGAACTTACAGACGGTTATCATAGGGCGGAGGTAAGAGCCTGGGATATTGCAGGATACAATACCACCCAATGTGTAAACTTCACAGTGGACACTACACCTCCGGTACTGAACATAATTACGCCCTTTAACGGTGAGATATTCGGTGGGGACAACCTGACGGTGGAGTGGGAAGGAAGTGATGCCACCACTGAGATCACTCGCTACGAGATAAGGTTGGCAGGGGGAGGATGGGTAGATGCGGGTACTGATACGACTTACAGCTATTCGGAACTTACAGACGGTCTTTATCGCACGGAGGTGAGAGCCTGGGATTCCGCAGGGCATGTCAGCACGGTCGGGGTAAAATTCGTGGTGGATACTTTACCACCTCTTGTGGAGATAACATCGCCACCCCACGGTGAAATCTTCCGGTCAAATGTGATCATGGCGGAGTGGTCGGGTTATGACGAAACCAGCGGCATATCACATTATGAGATACGCATCAACGAAGATGACTGGATAGAAGTAGGTTCGTCCACGCATCATCTTTTGATGGACCTTCCCGAAGGTGAACACACCCTTCGGGTCAGGGCGTGGGACAATGCATCCCATGCATCAACAGATAGCGTTACCTTTAACATAGCATCCATGGAGGAAGATGACGACGACGTAGGGCTCCTGTTGATGATATTTGTCGCAGTGGCAACCTTTATCATCTTTACGGCCCTTGTATTCCTTTTATGGAAAAGTCGTAAAAGACCTAAAGAACACTACGAACACAGATGGTATGAAAAGGAATCGAAAAGGTCCTGGAGACATGATCATGAAGATTGAACATATATGTATACTTTTAATAGTGTCCGCACTTTTAACCGGAGGAGCGGCAGTGGATTCCTCAGAAGGGGGATATGAAATATATAATATTCACGAACCTATACGTATAAACGGGAACGCGAATTTTACCGAGCAGGGCTGGCCGGGGAGCGGAAGTGCCCATGACCCGTACATGATCGAAGGTTTTGAAATAGACGGTGGAGGCCGCGGCTACGGTATTTACATAGGAAATACCACAGTACATTTCGTGTTGCGAAACTGTTACGTTTACAACGCAACAGGCCGCCCCTGGGACTATTACTATCAAAATACCGGCATATACCTGCATAATACCGAAAATGGCAGTGTGGAAAATAACGATGTAGAGGAAAATTCCGATGCCGGCATACGCATTTATTCTTCACGGCATAATTTCGTAGGAGATAATACGATCAGTCATAACAGGGTCGGTATTTCCTTATCGGACTCCACCGGTAATACCATAGACCATAATACGATATCAAACCAAGATATCGGCCTACGTTTGATGAACTCTTTCGATAACGAAGTGGGATACAATACTGTTATGTGGAACGATGACTCGGGCCTGGAACTTTTCATGTCCAACGGAAACTATTTTTACAAAAATAACGTATCGAATAACCGAGACGGCTTCTACCTGGAATTCTCGAATAACAACACTGTGAACAGAAATACCCTTACCGAAAATACTTACGGGATCAACATTGTAGACGCCCAAAACAATCGAATATTCCATAACAACCTTATGGATAACGAAATTCAGGGATGGGATGATGGCGATAACAACTGGTATAACGGTTTTCATTACGGAGGTAACTACTGGTCGGATCATCACGGAGACGATGCCTATCATGGATCCGATCAGAACATTTCGGGGAGCGACGGTATAATCGACATCCCCTACTACGGAAATGGCTTCACCGACCTTTATCCCTTGACAGATCCGTCTCCGATACCCCATGTTAGGATAGACTATCCCAAGGATGGTGACATGATATCCGACGAGAGTATTATGATAATGTGGACCGGTATGGAACGTTTCACCGATTTATTAAACTATGAACTGCGGATAAATGACGACGAATGGATAGACTTCGGTTCCGATACGGAGCATACACTGCAGGATCTCACTGACGGAGAATACATCCTGGAGGTAAAGGTCGCAGATCAGGAGGGAAACACCAAGGCTGACACGGTTGAGTTTAGAATCGATTCTCCACCGGTGGTAGAGATAATATCGCCCACTGCAGGTGAGATATTCTCTACCGATACCGTAACTATAAGATGGGAAGGTTACGATTCCATGGGTATTTACTATTATGAGGTGAGGATAGATGATGAACCGTGGATAGATCGGGACACTTCAACGGAACATACCTTTGAAGATATATCCGATGGTGAACATTTGGTGTACGTGCGCGCATGGGATATCACCGGTAAAAATACCGTTACAAACGTAAATTTCACCGTCGATACCACACACCCCGAGATGGAGATCACTTCTCCCGATCATGGTGAACTGCTCAATCAAAATGATGTGACCGTGGAATGGACGGGGATGGATGAAACCACTGAGATAGACCGCTTCGAAGTCCGTGTTGACGGGGAAGACTGGATAGATGTAGGTAAAAACGAATCTTATATCTTCGAAGGGTTGTCTGAAGGCGAGCAGCTATTTGAACTACGTGGGTGGGACACTGCGGGTAACAGCGGTATAGTTTCCATCAATTTTACGATCGACATCACACCCCCTGATTTATCCATAATATCTCCTTCGTCAGGCGAGGTTATACACAATACAAGCGTAATAGTAAACTGGGAGGGGCATGATAACAGTGGTATAAATTACTATGAAGTTCGTATGGATGGCGGTGACTGGATATACATGGATAAACTGACCAGAAATACGTTCAACGAACTTTCCGATGGGGAGCATACCGTTGAGGTACGGGCATGGGACAATGCCGGTAACAACCGGACGGAGAGCGTTACCTTCACGGTGTCAACGGGACTGGCACGGTACGCCAGTACCATCGCCTTGGTTGTTATCGGCGTAGTCGGTGCCGTTTTGTTGTATATTTTCGGATTTAACAGAGGGGGAGGGGGGAAGGACGGAGAAAGGGAGACTGAGTTTATGTACGATACGAAGTGAAAGGATATTAAAATAGTAGTTAGAAAAGGTATATATTGATACGGTGCTTCGATGCAGTTGAGGTGGATGAAGATAAGAACGAGAGGAACTTATTTAATTAGATTATTACATATAACGACCTAGATCAAAAAGAAGATGAATTCGGTCTTATTAAAGTAAACCGCAATATTTATCTTCTTAGTTATTAGTTAGAGTAACGATTATGTGTAAAAATTCGGATTCATTCAAATGCGACCTTTGCGGTTCCAATAGCTATATTATTAAAAATAAATTTAATATGCGCCTATCGCTAACAGACACACCTTATAATTTAGTACAATGCAAAAAATGTAGTTTGATTAGACTATATCCTCTACCTGAACCTGAAGCCTTCGAAAACATTTACGAAAATTATTCTAGTAAGAATAAAAGGTTGAATGTAGAAAAAATTCGTCTTAAAAAGGTATACCCCCTAAAATTGAAAAAACTTAAACAATATTCAAAAGGGAAGCGTTTGCTGGATATAGGCGCCGGTTTGGGAACTTTTGTTTACGCTGCCAAAAAAGAGGGATTCGATGCTTCAGGTGTTGAATATGACAAAAATCAGTGTGAAAAGTCCAAAGAACTATGGAATGTTGATTTGATTTCAGGGATGATAGAAGATCATTACAAAAAGCTAGGAAAGTTTGATGTTATAACTCTTCACCATGTCCTAGAACATGTATATTCTCCCGATCACATACTAGATATCGTTTACAAGCTACTAAATAAACAAGGAGTATGTTTAATAGAAGTACCAAATCAATTCTTTAATATTAATAAGGAAATTCGATTAATATTCGGTCGTGATTTTAAAAAAACCAAAAACAATCTTCATCATCTAACATTTTTTTCTGTTAAGACTTTGAAAAATTACATTGATAAAGACCGTTTCGAAACACTAGAATTAAATCAGTTTAGAAGTCCAAATTATGAAGGTTCTTTCTTGAAATGTAAAGTTAGGATAATGTATAGAACAATCATTAACTGTTTTGAATTGAGCGGTGGGGACCACATAGAATTATATATTAGAAAATTATAACCAATTAATAACTTAAACGAACCTTTTATCTTATTAGTGTATATGTCCTTGCACCTTTAACAAATGATACGAATATATATTAATAAGAACACATCCTACTGTAAAAACAATAATAGTTGAGTAGGCTATTCCTATTAATCCGTAATGGGAATAAAGTACAAAATTTAATGGTATGTTCAAAAAAGCCATTATTGTAAATCCTATTAAGATAACTTTTTCATTATTAGTGGCCTGAGCAGCTGTTGTAAACGGTATAGTTGACCACCATGACACAAGATAGAATACCAGAATTCTAAGAATGATTCCAGATTCTCGAAATTCTTCACCAAAAATGAGAACTATGACCTGTTCAGCGTAAAAGAATGTTATAACACCTAAAACAACCATAACTGCGATTCCAAAAAAAGAATACTTTAATAGTAATCTCTTGTCGAGAGATCTTTCATCAAAAGTTTTTATTAAAATAGGAAAGAAAGCAGTGGCTAATAAATTACGCAACAACGTGCCTTCCCCCACAAATGTGTAGGCTACACCATAGATACCTACCTCCGCGGGTGTACCTAAAAAGGAAATCATGAACAAATCAACTCTGGTAGATATAATATTAACTATTCCGATAGCTGAAAAAACAAGGGAAGGAATCAAAATTTTTCTGTCGAACTTTAGTTCTGAAAATATATTGAAGTTAATCAACTTTCTTGAATGTAAAAACTTTACAACCATTTCGAGAGCTGAAGTGAAAACGGAAATAAGAATCAATGTAAAAAGACCATATCCAAGGCTAAGCATTAGAACGGCTAGACATACATAAACAACTCTATAGAAGATATAGAAAAAGGATATGTATTTCATTTTCTCTGTCACTTTGTATATAGAATTAAAATAGTTAGAAAAACTTTTTGAAAACAGTTTTAAACTAAATATTGCAATAAATATTTTAGTAGTTGTTTCATAATTTGTGAAAAAAGATGCAATAACCATAATAAGAATAGCCGAAAATATAAAAGTACTTTTTATACCTATAGTGTCGTCTAGTACTTCACCCATGTGTTCTATATCTCTACTTCCTTTCCTTATTATCACTTTGTGAAGTCCGCTAAATGTAACTAGCTCGAACACACCCATGAACACCCCTACGGTCACATAAATACCATAATAATTTGGACCTAATATTTTTGCTACGTAAATGAATCCAATGAAACCAATTGCCTGAGAAATTAAATTTCCTGCTGTAAGATACGAAAAGTTTTTCATGCCTTTTTTGATCCTACCCATTCATATTCCTCATCATGTATTCTTTTTCCTATCTTTCGACCTATTGCAAAACTAGGTTATAAATTCATTGATTTTGCTTAAGTCCATTGTACATCTGTAATTATTTAAATCAAATACACTGAAAGCCCGCTGTTCCCATATAATTTATATCTATTATGTAAAATACTATACCCAAGAATATTTCTTTCATCAATCTGATCTTCTGAGAATGTAGCCGCTCTTTTATCGAAATATGTACTTGTTACAAAATGTCTAACATTATTTGCATGCAGCCAATCGTTTATCATTGTTTCATCGATACTATTTTTATATATTAAATTTTCAATACGCCACACACGACCGGTATCGCCCCAGTACCAGTCTTGGATTGTAAAGGGATTGTGTGGTTCTACAATTATGTTATTGACACTTTTTAGTTGTACCGTAGAATAATCAAATCTATCAATTGAACCGTATCCTCGTTCTAATAAGTAACCATATGTAGAATCCGTAAGGGTATCAATCCTACGGGTGTAAACATAATTTCCGATCCCACTATAACCTGATCCAGATAAATAAAGACCAGTTTCTATCGATTCATCATCCATCCAATATGAATATCTTCCATCAATTTCACGATATAGGATAAAGTTGGGGAAAAAAATTCCAATGATAACCATCGTAACAACTGCAATCTCTGTTAATTTTTTCTTTTTGATTCTGTCTCTAAATAATATAATCGGAT
>JAFDTZ010000072.1 GCA_019594305.1 Thermoplasmata archaeon | reverse complement strand
GGGGTTTTTGCAAAAAAAGCGCGACTCAGTGGAAAAACCGCTTTGGTTTTTCCAGCGTAACCGCATACTTTCAATTCTTTTCAGATTCTACTCGGGTTCATGAGCATGATCCTTTACATTATGCGAGCAGTCTGAATGGTGGTAGAAGCGAACCATCAAGGTAGAAATCCGGCAGGAGGGGTTTTTGCAAAAAAAGCGCGACTCAGTGGAAAAACCGCTTTGGTTTTTCCAGCGTAACCGCATACTTTCAATTCTTTTCAGATTCTACTCGGGTTCATGAGCATGATCCTTTACATCATGCGGGCAGTCTGAATGGTGAGAGGAGCGAACCATTGAAGCGTGAATCCCGGTAGGAGCGATTTTTGGTTAAAAGTTAAGAAAAAAAAGAGGGAAAGGGGTTATTCACTCCGAAAACGATACGGATCCACTACCGGTCTTCGTTTGCCAACCATACCATTGGAGTTTTTGTATCCGTATATACGAATATACGTAATATCCATCAGCACCGCTTTCCCCAACGTTAAAAGCTGTTCCTATGTGTGCATTATGATAATACGTGGTCCTGCTGCCTTGACGTATATGGACGGCATAATTCCAGTGAGGGCTATTGATTACATAAACATCCCAATTTGTTGTTCGCCAATTGGTAGGTACAAAGACACCGGAATCCATATGGGATCCGATAAGGTTCCATGGCCAACTACCATATCCCGTACCACCATCAAGTGGGTACGGACTGTAAACTCCATAACTATTAAGAGTCATGACACTTCCCCCGAACACTTCGGTTTCCTGATGGTAACATGTCGCTTGCCAGCCAGGACTTCGCCTTTCAAGTCTGGCGAAAACCACTCTATGGTTTCTAGTGCCCCATAATGTTCCTTCATAAAGCCAAACCCTCACACGGACTTCACTTAGACCATTATTCAGTTCCAAGAAATTATCGTTTTGACCGAGTTGTATAACCCTGTAGTTCCGTGTCTCATGATCCGCTTGAGCGACTTCAGTTATGCCTGGAGCAATGATAAAACATGCTATCATTGCTATCAACATTATGCCAATCGCCCTGCTCGCCTTTTTCTTTTCTGTCTTTTTTTTCATCCATTTCATCTATTTTCTTTTTTTTCACCTTTTAACGGCTAATATACCATGGTGTATATGTACACTAATAGTATCAAAAAGGGCTAATACCCCAACATATATATATATATATGTTACGGTATAGGGTGTCACGTGAAATACCTCAAGCTGTACAGCGTATTGATATGTGCGATGATATTGACCGTTACCTTGTTGGTCGTACCCGTTTACGGAGACGATGTGAATGACACACGGCTACCGGCACAGAGAAAGGGTCCGCCGGAGTTCTATAATAGGTACGAAGCACCCCGATCATTTGAGGACATGTTCTTCTCCCGTAACTACCGTGAAAGCGCCTTTAACTTCACGGTACCCCACTATCTTAACAATACTTACATCGGACATATTTATCACTGGGCGGAAGAACACAGACTCAACGGTGATCATTACTGTCACATCACACTCGTTGACGACAAAGGCAAATTCCTGATGAACACCAGCCATTACGCGGGAGGAGGGACCTCTAACGAGCCACTAAAAACAGAGCGGGTAAATTTTCAAGTAAGGACGAGCGGTTCCACCGAAATTATGCTGATCGAAAGGATGAAATGGGATGACCTGTTCAATAAGAAACAACACATCGAATTCACAGGCGCCGCAAGAACGTATAATCTATTCGGTATGGGTGGTTGGGTCGAAGGGTTTGACGAAGAACAGCAATTTATAAGGGTACATCTTGAGAGCGATAAACCTCTCAGATACTATATATTCGAAGATGACCGATGGCAGGTATTGAGTGATATAGGTCGATTAGTGGACTACGAGGAGACACCTACCACAAAAACATACCTGGATATAAGAAATGATAAACGCCCGGGATGGTTGGTTGGAAGCTTTCCCTTTTTAACCCTGTCCAACCCGGGAGATCCTAACGAGACGGTAAACGTTGAATTTCATCTGGAGGTACTGGATTATCGAAGTTTTAACATCCCGGTCATATTGGTTGTAGGCATAATATTCGGTGTGATAATAGGTGGCTTGATATGGAAATACAAAAAAATACACCGCTCTTAAAGGTCAATAATCTCAGTAAGATGTACGGCGAACTCGCCGCCGTAAAGGACGCAAACTTCCATATACCGCAAGGGTACGTGACCGGTCTGGTTGGACCCAACGGTGCGGGAAAGACGACCCTCATAAAGTGTATCATAGGATTCCTGAATTATACCGGAGATATGACGTTGATGGGTGCCCCAAGAAAAAAGATGAACAGGGCCCTTATCGGATATCTGGCGGAAGACGAAGGGTACTATCCGTCATGGACGGGATATGAATACCTGGAGTACTTCGGAGAACTGTATCACCTCCCGGATGTGGACGGGAGGGTATCGGAAACACTCGAGATCGTTGGTCTACACGGTAGAAAGTACGATAAGATAAGCGAATACTCCAACGGAATGAGAAAAAGATTGGGTATCGCCCGAACGATGCTCCACAAACCAAAGTTACTGATCTATGACGAGCCACTGGCTGGTCTGGACCCCATGATAAAGGGCGAGATGATGGATATAATAGAATCCATCGCCGGAGATAACAACTCCGTACTTATCTCGTCACATCAATTGAACGATATAGAAGAAGCTTGTAACTGGATAGTTATGATAAATGAAGGTGTCATCAAAGATTTCGGGGAGCCTTTTGACGTTTTGAAAAGAACATCGCACTCTAAAAAGCTGGTATTGAATATCGATACCGCAGATCCGGATAGATTGAAGGATCTTAACGATCTACCTCACGTTGTGGGGCTTAAGCTAAGCGGAAAAACTTTGGTCATCGAAGGAAAGGGGAGCGAAAAATTTGAAAAGGACGTGTTTCGATGGCTCATAGATAACGATGTTGAATTTTCCCTTAAGCATGGCTCACTGGATTCCATATACAGGGGGTCTCTAAAGTGATAAAGGACAAGATGGAAACAATATATATAATTTCGAAAATATCGATAAAAACTACATTCATGGATTACTCATTTCCCGTATTGGTATTTTTTATGATCATTATCAATTTATACTCGCTGTTACACTTTGATATAATATACTCATCATATGAAGTCGGAGTAAGATACGAACCTATATTTTTCAGCTCTCTGTTTTCATCCTACCTTGTTGTTGCTTATGGCGGATACCTCGGCAGTAAGTTTTTTGCCAAGGACATTGAAAACGGTAGGATGAATACTCTTTTCCTTATTCCCGACGGTAGAAAACCCGTACTATTTGGGAAAATACTGGCAGGTATCGTTGTACTTGGTGCCCTGAGTCTTGTATACCCTGCCCACATGTTTCTATCTCTCTCGTACTGGGGAACTATATCGCAACTTACAATACATAGACTTATCTCGTTTTCAATACTGATGTTCCTGGCAGGTGTATTTTTGTTCCTATGTACCGTAGTTATCGGTACATTTCTACAAAAGGTAATGCCAACCATGCTCTTCACCTCTGCATACTTGATATTGACGTTCTTTTTATGGTTTTTAATAGAATCTGCCAAGGAATCATCGGATGTATTGTTCAATGTATTCTTTTTCCCTATACTAAACATCGTACATAATATCGTGTTTATTCAAGAATACGGCGCATTACCCCTCATTTTCTTCCTGATGCCTCTGCTTAGTATAGTACTGATGTCGTTCATATCATATATTCTTATAGAGGGGGCCAGATCATGAATATAAAATTATTCGTGTTATTGGCACTGGCGTCCATGTTATTGTGCACCTGTTCCGGTTTTTCGCAGCCGTACGATGAAGAGGCTGTACCGCAGGAGGTATTGAAATATAATAACCCGGCAGAAGTATATGACGCAACGTTATACGGTACATTCTGGAGCTCCGTATCCACCTACGACATGGACTTTTCAGCCAATGAATATTCAATTAGGAAAGGTGAAGAAATATCATTTTCAATAAGCCTTGTTTTCAACGAATCGCGTATAGATTACCATTACTTGAACAGGTTGGGTATAGACGAGCCAATTAGAGATATCGATGTGAAGTTTATACTTACCAACTACTATGATAAATGGTCACCGACCTTCCAGACTGAAATGAACAATATCCCATTGCGGGGTCTAGATAGCGTTGAGGATATAGGTAGAGCCTATGGCCCCATAACAAAACTTTTCCACGGATGGTACGGTTCATTAAAAGATTCTACGGATAATAGCTACACCCTGGATACCGGTGAGCTTTATTTGAGCCGGGAGGTCAATTCTACCGAAACCACCGCCACTCTTTCAATCGATCAGGGGGGAAGGTGGTATCTGACAGCAATGATAAAGCCAAGTCAAGGTAATTACTGGGTTCTGGGCACAAATGTTTTGATAAGAGTCGAACGCCCGGACGGTATGCTATACCGGTCAATGCCCGTAATTGCTACCGTGTTAACCGGCGTCCCCACGATTTTCGTTACCTGGAAATGCAATAAGAGAAGAAGATAACCAAGTAAAACGAAATTCGGGATGTCATATCGAACATTTAAAGGATGCCATCAGCAAATACTGTGTACGAAAGATGCATAACCACCACCGCAGAGAGCGGCACTATGAAAAAAATCAACACAAGCGACCTTTTGATATATTCGGTATTTGATGAGGTGAAAGGCTAATCACTCGCATTATACCGAATCCTCCCGCAACATTTTTATCATCAGTCAGGCTTGAACATCCCATGAGACAGGATATGCCGAAGGACGATGATAACAACCAAAGAAGATCTATCAACCCGGAGAACTATTTCATCGACCCCTTGGCGCGGATAGTAGGCGATGTGCTCATCGGCGAGGGCACCGCACTATGGCCCGGAGCGATAGTGGAAGGTGATAGTACTCGAGTGGGTGAGGACGTGATAATCATGCCTAAGGCCCATCTGGGGGAAGATACATCCATAGGAGACAGAACATTCATCGCCCCGGGCGCAAGACTCGAAAAGTGTACCATAGGCGAGGACACATTCGTAGGAATGGATACTGTTATATGTGAAGGCGCGGTAGTGGGTGAAGGCTCTCTGATAGCTCACGGAACCATCGTCCCTAAAGATATGAAAATACCCAACGGATCTATCGTAAGGGGTGCACCCGGTAAAATAGAAGGCCGTGTGACGGATGAGACCATGGAAAAAATATCCGATGTCCGCTCTAAACTGAACTGGAGAAAGGAAGAGTTCAAAATAATGTTAAAAAGAGGTGAGTTGTTCGGAGTGAACGACCTACCTAAAAGACCTCATGAAATTTTCGAAGAATACAAAGAAACCGGAGAGAGAGGCCCCATAGAGCGTGAAATGAAATTTCTAAAAATGTTCGGTATCGAAGATTAACATTCAATAGAAAAAGGTGGTGGGGCCGCCGAAATTTGAATTCGGGTACCAGGCTCCCAAAGCCCGAAGGATGGACCAAGCTACCCCACGGCCCCATTGAGTACACGTGCAAAAGTCAATTACAATATATAATTTCTGTAAAGAAGGAAACCCGGAATATTCAAAATCTATTAGTAATAGTTAGAGTTTATCGCAAAAAGGAGAAGATAACGTGAAACGTGAAAACATTAGGGTCGCCGTTCTGCGGATCGAAGGCACCAACTGCGAAGAGGAATCCTACCTCGCATGGAAGAGGTTAGGCGCTGCTTCAGAAAAGATCCACCTTAAACAGTTACTGGACATGGATGTTACACCAAAGGAAAGAAGGGATATAGAAGATTATCATATTTTTATGATCCCCGGTGGATTCTCAGCGGGAGACTATATCAGAGCAGGCACCATTTTCGGGGCGAGGATGAAAAGCGGCTTACGAGATCCATTAAAACAATTCGTCGAGGACGGTAAACCCGTTTTAGGCGTTTGCAATGGATTTCAAGTACTTGTAGAGATGGGATTTCTACCGGCTATGGATAAAACAGTGTCAGATATACCGGAAGCGGTACTCGCAACCAACGACAGCAATAGATTTGAGTGTAGGCCCACCTTACTAAAAGTTGAAGAGAACAGCAGATGCGTTTTTACACGTAAATATGAAGATAATGAAGTCGTATTATTCCCATCCGCCCATGCGGAAGGAAAATTTATGTTGGACAATAGGGAACAGCTTGAATCTTTGAAAGTAAGAGAACAAGTAGTTTTTAGATACACCGCTCCGGACGGTGAACCCCCTGAATATCCGTGGAATCCTAACGGCTCAACCGACGATATAGCGGGAATATGCAACTCCAAAGGTAATGTCCTCGGATTGATGCCACACCCTGAAAGGGTTTTTAACGGTATCACCAACCCCGGCTGGACAAGAAAGGGATCGAACAACTACAGAGGCGACGGAAGACTTCTATTCGAAAGTGCACTGGAATACGTTGAAGAAAATTTTTAGCGTTTCACTCTAAGAATATAGTTACGGATAACCGGTTACCGTCCTTGAACTCGAGTTCTTCTCTTAGATGATGTTCCGAGATTATCTCTAAACCGCTCTCATGAGTTGTTCGTTTTGGAATTACCACCGCCGATTTCAAACCTTCCACTTCTGCAGGAAACGCCTTTACCTCGCCAAAATCGGTTTCACCGCTTACAAAGCCTTCTATCTTTATCCCTTCTAACCCCTTCAGTATTTTCAGCTTATCCCGCTCTCGGGTAAAAATATTCAATGTTCCTCTTATCGGGTCTATACCCAGCTTACGGATAAATTGCTCCCGGTAACCCTTTTCGGCCATAAACTGTTTTCCTCTGCCAAAACCTGCCTTAACGCGACCTTCGATGATAACTCTTTTCGGTGATTCCATATCGTCTTCACCTATGTTTTAAGGGTTATAATACTTCTCCTATCAGTTCCAGATGTGATCTACTTCGAAGAAATATGACGGAGATACCTTTAGCCCTAAGTCTATCTTTTAGTTTCTTATCGTTGGTGACTACCGCACCGCCGATATTTTCCACTGCCTCGATAACTCCGTCATCACCCCCCTGGACGACCTCAACGACAGGATATTTACTGGCAAGTCTAAGGGCATCCTTTCTACCGAGCGTTTTAAGCTCTTTCATTACCGAGGAGGGTATGTATGCTTCAGGATTACCCACCAACCTCTCTAGCTCCCTATCCAGATTTATACCGAATTGGAAGGGCATCACGAGTGCATTTGCGTCTAGTATTACGGTTGTCATGCTTATCAGATGTAGTCTTTATCTTCTAGGTAGGAAATAACTTTATGGACACTTTCATCGATACTTTCTTTATCTGTATCGAGTACCAACTCGGGCTCCTTTGGCTCCTCGTAGGGGTCTGAGATACCTGTAAAATTCTTGATTATTCCCTCCCTTGCCTTCTTGTACAGTCCTTTAACATCCCGTTCTTCGCAAACTTCTACAGGACATTTGACGTAAACTTCGATATAATTGGTAACCATCTCCCTTATCTTTTCTCGCCTATCGATATAAGGAGATATGAAGGCCGCTAGGACACAAACGCCGTTACGCGACAGCATCTGGGTGAGAAAACTTACCCGCTCTATGTTTTTATCTCGGTCTTCCTTGGAGAATCCTAGATCATAGGTAAGATGCTGCCTTACAACATCTCCGTCGAGTCTTTCAACCAATTCACCGTATTCTCTTTCCAGTATGATAGCTACCCGCTCCGCCACGGCAGATTTTCCCGAGCCGGATAGGCCGGTGAACCATAGTACGAAACCTTCTTCGATATTTTCCTTTTCCCAGTGCTGCTCACTGGGGATTATATGTTCGTTATGTTTCATGCTAACATCTCCAGTAACTCATTTATGAATTTTTTATCTTTTTTTGGTATGACCATGCCGACAACGTCGCTCTTACCACCTGCAGAGTATCCTCTGTCTCTGGCCGTCTCTATCATGGATTGAGAATCCTTCATAGAGCCCCTTATGTATATCTGAATACTTCCTTCCATAAAACGTTCGTTGACCACAAAAGCGATCTTATCTTCATCTGCCCAGGCTATCTTCCTTGTTACCGTCGAGATTATGTTGTAGGGTGAATCCATCTCTTGATACAACACACCGGGTTTTATCTCTGTTCTCTCGCGGTTCACTTCACATTCGATAGCCGAGTTCAATTCTACTATATTATCCTTCAAGTCACGTCGGTTCAAGATCCTATCGGGTTCTTGTATGTTCATCAAGAACCAAGGTGTTCTTTCGACTTCTTGTTTCATACCGAGTTTGTAACTTGAATCCAGTAGAGCGATCACTTCCAGTAAGGTATCGAAATCCGTCTCAATGGCTCCTAGTACATTATCCACGGTCTTCATGGCGTACTCATTGTCGAGGAGTTTTCGTTCTCTGTCACCGAAGGCGCCTAGGACGAACAATAGGTCCGGTGAATTATTCAGATACTCGCCGACCACCCAGGATGCACTGGGATATCGTTTCGGGGATTCACCGTCTATGACCGGATTCTGATGTAAATGTATATCGTATTTATCCTGTAGATGGTGGTCGAAGATGTACACCTTTCCCAAACTCTTCAAAAAATCTATTGAATCACGGGGGAAAGCCATATCCGCAACGATGATAAAATCCGCAGCGTGCCTTTTGATATCTTCCCTATCTTCATCGTTGAGGTAGTAGTTTCCGATGGTCGGTGTAAAAGTGGTGATAGTGGTTTTATCCTCGAGTTCTCTGAGGATCAAAGCCGCCGAACACATACCGTCGGTATCCCAATGATGGATAAGGATACCGCTCTTACCATGTAGTTCTTCCATATATATCCGCCCTTCAATCGATGAATTTCCTCTCGGCTTCGATCACCGTTTTCGCCACTTCAGGTCTCATCATATGAGGTGGAGGAATTTTTCCTTCGACCAGAAGCGCTCTCATCTTGGTTCCGCTGAAATTCTCTCTATGTACGTCACCATGGGGACAGATGAAACCGTCTACGGCTCCGCCGCATTTTTTGCAGTATGTGAATGATTTGAAGAATATGGGCGTTATGCCTATATCGGGAAATTCGTCGAATATGTCCTGAGCAGCATACGGACCGTAGTAATCACCTACTCCGGCATGATCTCGACCGACTATGAAGTGAGTACATCCGTAGTTTTTTCTTATTATTGCGTGGAATATGGCCTCCTTCGGCCCTGCGTACCTCATCTCCGCCTCCAGTATACTCATGACCGCTCTGTTTTTCAGATAGTAATTCTTCATGAGTACATCGTAGGTTTCCAGTATAACTTCGTCCGTAAAGTCTCCCGACTTTTTCTTGCCGATTATGGGGTTGATGAATATACCATCTACAAAGGTCAATGCAGTCTTCTGTATGTACTCGTGACCGTTGTGGGGTACGTTTCTTGTTTGAAATCCGACTACCGTCCTCCAGCCCTTTTCCTTGAAAAGGACCCTTGTTTCTATGGGTTTCAAAGCGTACTTTTCAAAAGGATTCCGTACATCATCGATCTGAATTATCTTTCCGCCCACCAATCGACTTCCCATCTGCATGGTTTTTTGCACACCCGGATGTTCGAGGTCCTTGGTCCGGTATACACTTTCTGCGAATTCTTCCTTATCGTAAGTATATATCTCTTCTATGTCCATCAGGCAGAATGGTTTTCCGTCTTCGGATTCGAGTATTATCTCGTCCCCTTCGGAAAAATCTTTTGCCTCTTCCTCTGACATATCCAGTACTATAGGTATGGTCCATGGGACGTCGTTGGATAATCTGGAATGCTCCAGGATATTTTCCATATCATCCATGCAAAGAAAACCTTCGAGGGGGCTGTAAAGGCCGGAAGCGATGTTCTGTGCATCCTTCCTTAGAGCGCTTGAAAGTTTGAAGGAGGGCATCTCTTTGGCATTTTCAATGATCTCTTGTCTACGTGTGTCTGAAACTACGCGGTTGATAAGGGTACCGCCGTGGGGTTTGGACATATGTATCACTCAGTCTAGGTAACCGAGGGCTCGGAGTCTTTCCTTAACCTTCTCTTCGTCTTCCTTGGAAAAGCTCTCCTTCTGCCTTTCCTCTTCCTCTATGCTTGAGATCACCTGACGAAGTACGTAGGTAACATAGCTGGATAGAGAGGTGAATCCTGTGCCTTCCATGCGCTTTTTTACCTTCTTTGCCAACGGTACCGGTATAGATACCGTTGTGTATTTTTTTTCTGTCATGATATATCACTATATTTGATTAGATTTAATTGAGAGTTATTGGGCACATCTATATATAACTTTCCCAATGCAATATCATCTACGATTAATCTTAAATACAATCCTTGAATAACAGAGATATCATTTCAACGCTTCGAGTGTGAAAGATATGAACAAAGATAAGATACTGGATATAGTAAGAAAGGAGAAGGTAAAATTCGTGGAGATGCAGTTCATGGATATATTGGGCGGTGTTAAGACAGTATCAATACCCGCGTCACATCTTAGTAGAGCAATGGAAGAGGGTGTACTGTTCGATGGTTCCTCCATAGTTGGCTATGCGACGGTGGAGGAGTCCGATCTTCGTGCCCACCCGGACCTAGATACCTTTTTGATTTTCCCATGGAGTGAGGAAAAAATCAAAACAGGCCGTTTGATCTGCGACATATACGATTCCAATGGTAAGCGATTTCAAGGGGATCCAAGGTATATATTACAAAAATATATGAGCAAGGCCACGGACATGGGTTACGAGTTCAACGTGGGCCCCGAGTTCGAGTTCTTCCTGTTCAAACTGGATTCCAACGGAAACCCCACCACGCAGCCTGACGACAAGGGAGGTTACTTTGATCTTATGCCCCTTGATAGAGCGGAAAAGGTACGTAAGGAATGCAATCTTTACTTCGAGGACATGGGATTCGAGGTGGAAACATCTCACCATGAGGTTGCCTCTGGTCAACACGAAATAGACTTGAGGTATAACGATGCCCTGACCATAGCCGACCAGATACTGACCCTGAAGCACTGCATAAAAACCGTAGCTATGAT
>JAFDTZ010000138.1 GCA_019594305.1 Thermoplasmata archaeon | reverse complement strand
GACTACTATACTGGAAGACCCTCAGTACGGCATCATCGGTAACTACGACAAGGTTATGTACTTCGATGCATCCACCGGTGAATGGAGTTCGTACGTACCCGGTAGAGTTGACCGTTATAACACTCTGGACACGTGGGATCACCATATGGGCATATGGATATACATGGTTACAGCTGACACTCTGATCATCGAGGGTACTGCACCTGTGAGTACGGACCTGACGCTGTATCCCGGCTGGACGATGGTGAGCCTGCCCAGTTCGACGAGCGACAACCACGGATTGCCAGTTGAAGTGGACATCGTCGGCTACTTCGATTTTTCGCAGACATACAACCTTTCGTATGACTACAACCCGGGAACCTTTACATTCGAACCGGGTCAAGGCTACTGGATACACAACCCCACAGGAGGCAATTTGATCTGGTCGGTGGACTACTAAAAAACCCTTTCTCCCTTTTTTCATCTCATAGGAAATTTGGACGATCCAGTCTATGATTTCCTTATATCGAACGGAGAGATGGGATAACCGGTCGGCGGAATACAGTGTAAATACTTATATACCCTTGCCTCCATGGGATTTTATACATATACGCATAGGTGGAAAGGATGAAAAAAATAGGCATCTGCATGATAGGATTGATCATACTTTCGACATTTTCAGTGGCTGTACCATTGGGACGGAACGATGATTTCCTGCACGATAATGAAGTGAGCACACGAAACGAGATATTGAATGAATTTCCCTTGGTGAACCGTTCCAATACTGCTTGGGTGATAAAATACGGAAGCGACAACCTAGCCTCTGTCTCCGGAACCCATTATGAGATGGGATATCAGCACGGGGCCATGCTTCCCGATGAAACCAAACAGACGTTGAGGGCATATTTGGATTACGTATCCGAAACCGTGGAAGAACTTCTCGAGGTCTACAGTAGAGGAGAACCCTATCTACCGGATGAATATAAAGAGGAGATGCGAGGGCTATCGGATGGGGCGGCAGTGGACCTGGACCATGTACACGCAACCCATGCGATACCTACTTTGTATCACTGCAGCGGTTTCGGTGTATACGGAGAAGCGACAAAAACAGGGGAGGTTTACCACACGCGAAGTCTGGATTACGGTGTTGACATAAGGGATCCGGAAAGCGGTAATACCATACAGATGAACGCCCTCACCATATTTAGGGATCCGAACCTGGGTTACAAAAGCGTTGTCCCTGCCTGGGCGGGGTTCATCGGCAGCATCGACGGTATGAATGAAGAGCACATCAGCATAGGCGAGATGGGTCAGAGCACTCGGGACTGGACCCAGGAGGGTCTCTTCATGATATTCAGGTTGAGAAATACTTTGGAAAAGGCATCGGGTATGGAAGAATCTGTAAGTTATATGGAACCCCATCGCACCTACGGTTTCAGCTTTATAGTCTCGGACGGAAAGAGCAACACCTCCCAGATGATAGAGATGAGTCATAGTCAGTTCTATAACGGCAGTTGGGATCATGTCCAGGAGGCAAACGGATTCCATCACTTCCAGATACCAAATACGGTGAGGAGAGGGAATAATTACGTAGCGTATCAAACAGCCCTTACCCAAAGAACGGAATACATGGTCATGCCCACTGATGGAAGGTTTATGCATGTATTGAATTATTTGGAGCACAGTAAAAGATTGGAAAGGGAATATGGGAACATAGACTTCGATATGGCCCAGGATATATTCATCGAAGCCTATCGACGGTATCCCATGCAGATGACATTACATCAAATCGTATTCTCACCTTCCGACCTGAGGATAAGAAGAGCCAACGCCTATCCCGAAGGCACTGGCGCATTCTGGAACGAATTCAACGAGTATTCCTTCCCTATGGTGGAAAACCAACCCGATCTACTCACTCTAGCCAACCCAGTGAACGGCTCGGTGGTCTCGGGCGAGGTCGAGGTAATACCGGAGTACGAATATACTCCCACATCCATGGAACTTTACATAAACGGAGTAAAGGTCGACGAGGTACACTCCGCTCCCTTCGAGTTCACATGGGATAGTAGCAACGTATCCGACGGAAACCATGTTGTAGAGGTAAGGGCATACGGCGAGAATTATTCCGCGGTGGCATACAATACGGTAACGGTAAACGGAGGTACGAACTCCCATGGTGAGCTGTTAAAGATCGTACATGAGAACCTTAGTGTTGAGAAGACCAATGCATGGGTCAACCATGGAGGAATGATCCAAAGCCTGCACATACCTTCTGTTGTAATTGACAACGCTTACTCTTCAGATGACTGGATAATTAACGAGACTGTTTTTTTGAATCACACCACCGAAGAGGTAGCAAGGAACGTAACTATTCAAGACGGAGGCTCCCTGATAATGTATAACTCGACCCTTAGGATAAATTCAACCTTTGACCTTCAGTACGGTCTGAAAGTTACCGGTGGCGGGTCTCTTATAGTACGTAATTCGACCATAACCAACGCGGATTACGATATTTACTGTCAGGCTGACGGTACCGCAGATGAAATAAAGATCATCGATTCCCTGATCGAAGGAGGCGGCGATACGATATATCATCCTCTCTTCTCCGTGATGATCTCGAATGCGATAGTAAAAGGTTCTACTTTCATACACAGCGGTTTCGGTCTCGTAGTCATGGGCGGTGTGAACAACATCACGGTTAAGGACTCTAACTTCATACTGAAGGATCATGCCCATCTTCCCATGGAAGATATCTTTTCACCAAGAGGCGCTTCCATTTTGATGAGTAACGTCGAACAATCACTCATAGAAAACGTAACCATCGAAGGAAAAGACAACGGGAGGTTACTCAGTTTCGGAATACTGCTGGTTTCACAGGATGTTATCGTAAGGGACATATATATAGAACATGAGTTCGCAGGTGTTGGCTTAATGGCCTCGCAAAACAACGAGTTGAAGAATATTACCGTGAAGAACTCCCACGCCGGTGTGGTCACACTTCTGCATTCTGCTCATAACACGGTTGAAACCCTCCGTGTGGAGCACGGAGCCATAGGCTTCGGGAGCATATTCGATTCGCCCCACAACACTTTCAGGGATATATATGTAAACGATACTACGGTGGCATTTGCGGCCGAGGATTCAGAAGGGATGAAGGTCGAAAATGTCAGGATAGATAATGCCGTGGGCGGGGCACTCCTGTCCGGGTCACCGGGTGTGGAGATCTGGAACGCAACCATCGAGGTCGATTACGCAGGATTGATCTTCGGGTCCGGCTGCCACCGGTCGGTGGCAAATAACGTTACCGTACAGTTAACCAGAGATATTTTTGGCGTTGGTGTGGAAAATTCCGATAATGTGATACTTCACGATATACATATACATGGTGCGAGGTACGCCCTTGATCTACGGGGTCGAACGGAATCCCATTTCGCTGCAGATATTAGCAATTTTTATACCGATTCCGGAGAGGTAATATATTATTCCGGCAGCGCACCTCATAACATCACAGGGGATCTGGTATTTCTCCATAACATCTCCAACCAGGTGATAAACGTGGAGACCGGTGATGGTCCCGTTTACCTTAGTTACGCAAATAATGTGACATTGAACGCTTCGGTAAATGATGCTGTGAACGGGATTGTAGTTGTTCGCTCTTACGACGTTAAAGTGGAAGGCAGGGTGCTCAACTCCTCAACCCACGGGGTGAAGGTAGACCATTCTCAGGATATAGATGTGAATGTAGATGTTGACGGCGCATGCTGGGCTTATTCGATACAGAACAGTCAGGGAGTTGATTTGAAAGGAAACGCCGTCAATCTGAGGGATGCCGCTGTTTATATCCATACTTCTACGGATACGTTTTTGGATATACAGGCCTCCGAGTCCGTGTATGGTGTTCTAGCCGGAAATTCCGTACTTCACATCACGGGAATGATGCCGCCGTCCACCTACGAACCCAAGACTCACCAGTCCACTATCCACCTGTTACGCAATATCGAGCTTAAGGTGAGCGAGGAAGCGGACGGCTGGAACTTCGTGTCCTTCAATCTCGAGCCGGAGAATACCGATTTAACGTATATTCTTGAGCACGATGAATACGGAATAAGCGGTAACTACGACCGTGTTATGTACTACGACGCTTCATCGGGAGAATGGAATAGCTACGTTCCGGGGAGAGCGGACCACTTCAACAACCTGCAGTCGTTGGACCTTACAATGGGTATCTGGATACGCATGACTGCAAACGATATACTGACTGTTGTAGGCGCGGAGCCAACCGGCACAGATATAACCCTGTATCCGGGTTGGAACATGGTAGGATACCCTTCGGCAACCAACCGGATAGCGTCGGAGGTCCTCCCGCCGGAGGTTACGAAGATAGGCTTCTTCAATAGATATGCACCTTACAACATAGAATACACGGATGACCTCTCCGCCACACTTTTAATCACCGGTAGGGGTTACCGGCTCTACAACGGTGCTGACGAAGCGGTGGTTTGGACGGTTGAGTACTGAGAGACCTTCCTTCACAAACCCGAAGTTCACCGAACGGGCACAAAAATTTATATGTAAGGGGTTCGATAGGAAAAGGTAACAGCACATACAGGTGAAAAGGATGAAAAGGATAAGCCTCTGCGTAATAGGATTGGTTATCATATCGACACTTTCAGTGGCCGTGCCATTGGGACAGAACGGTGATTTCCTACCCCACAATGAAGCGGACGATACGGGTGAGGGAAACGACGATCTTTCACCGTTAACCCCTCCGGACCGGTACGATATAAGGAGTCTATTTGACAGGGATACGTTGGACGACGATTATCCCTACGACATGCAGACTATCAGGAACATGACCCTGGAGCATCTGAACTGGACCAATGCGGATATAGACGGAAACGGTAAGATGGATTGGCAGATCAACTATACCGACCCGGAGACGGG
>JAFDTZ010000081.1 GCA_019594305.1 Thermoplasmata archaeon | reverse complement strand
CGAGATACTTACCAAGGTATATCAGGCCGGGAAATATATATGATAAATGGTGAATAAAAAATGACACGAAAAATATGCGTGATTGGAGTCGGTAACACAGACTTTAATTCTATGACTCCGGATGTTAGCTGGAAGGAATTTATGTACGAGGCGTGTAAAAAGGCATATGTCGATGCAGGGATCAATCCGAGAAAGGACGTTGACAGTTTTATTACATGTGCCGAGGACTACTGGGAAGGATTCAGTATATTCGACGAGTTCGTACCGGACCAGATAGGTGCTGTGCAGCGGCCCTGTTGTACCGTTTGCGGAGACGGAATACAGGGATTGGGAAATGCCTATATGCAGATAATGACCGGACTGATGGACACGGTTGCTGTGGAAACCCACAGCAAGGTATCCGACCTATTGACCTACGGTGATGTGGTGCTCCATGCTATGGATCCGATATTCGAGAAACCCGTGGTAGGCTCGGTGGAAAGAATGAAGTATGCCGGATCCCCCAAGTATCCCGAGAAAAGACCAAAACCACTAGTGGGAGCCTCCGACGAGAAGGATAGAGTACACCCTTATTTCCTTGCAGGGTTGGAGATGCAGCACTATCTGAAATCAACTGGTACCACAGAAGAACAATGTGCTTCCGTAGTTGTAAAGAACAAAAAGAACGCATTCGATAATCCTTATGCGGACTACGAAGGGCTCATATCCGAGGATGATGTGATGAATTCGGAATATGTTTTTGACCCGGTCAAGGAACTGGATATCAGTCCCCTTGTGGACGGCGCTATCTGTTTCGTTCTTGCCGAGGAAAGTGTTGCCAAAGACCTGGGTATCGAACCGATATACCTCAACGGGTTCGGATACAATTCGGAAACACCGTGGTTGTCGAGCAGGGGTATGGATGCAGGCTACGCCACCCAAGCCTCGAAAATGGCTTTCAAGATGGCGGGTATAAAGAATCCACGTAAAACACTGGATATAGTGGAAGTCGATGATAGATTCTCTTACAAGGAACTTCAGCACCTTGAAGCCCTGAGATTAGCAAGACCAGGAGAGGCCGCCCAATTGCTGGAAGAGGGAGAGCTGAGTAAAGAAGGTTCCCTGCCTACTAACCTGTCCGGAGGTTCCTTCGGAGTGGGTAACTGCTTGGAGGCCACCGGGATGCAGAGGTCATTGGAGATAATCACACAGTTGAGAGGACATGGAGGAAAAAGACAGGTATCCGATCCAACTTTTGGCATGGCTCAATCATGGCGGGGCTTAACCGGCGGAACCGGTGCGGTAGCGGTATTCGGCCGGGAGGTGAAAGCATGAACGACGTTGCTGTACTGGGCGGAGGCATGACCCTTTTCAGGAGAAGATTAAAGGAAACAGGTAAAGAACTATCCTTCCAAGCAGCTAAGATGGCCCTGGAAGAGGCAGGTATCGATAACTCGGACATCGATATGGTTGTTATGGGCAGTGCTCCATGTGCCTTCGACGGTATCCACATGAAAGGAGAGAACCTTCTCGACGGCGCCGGTGCCAAAGACAAGCCCTACGTTAGAGTATTCAACGGCGGCGGTACCGGAGTCTTCGCACCCATAGCCGGCTGGTGGCACGTCGCTTCGGGTGTTGCGGATATGGTCATGGTTGTATGCGAGGAGAAGATGGGGGGCTGTTATCCTCATCCACAGACTGCTTTCCAAACCATCTGGGACCCCATATTGGACAGACCGCTAACTCCAAACCTAGTATGGCTTTTCGCCATGGAGATGAACCGATACATGACCAAACACAACATCAAGAAGGAAGACATCGCCAGGGTTGCGGTAAAGAACAAGAAGAACGCCGTTGGACACCCGTGTGCCCAGCTGCCCGACGAGAAGATCACCGTGGACGACGTGCTCAATTCAGAGATGATGGCATGGCCTGTTAACAGACTCGATATCAGTCCGCCTAGCGACGGTGCCTCCGCACTGATCTTCTGCAACGAAAAGAAGGCAAGGCAATTCACCGATGACCCCGTATTAGTTGATGGTGTGGGATGGAACATAGCCAGCTCAATGTGGACCAATAGGGACCTATACTTCCCGCAGTACGTGGCCAACGCAGCAAGGATGGCATACAAGATGGCGGGCATACGGAACCCCAGAAAGGAGATCGACTTCGCAGAGCCCTACGACCCCTTCACCTACAAGGAACTGCATCACATGGAAGGTTTGCTCCTTTGTGACAAAGGAGAAGCACCCATACTCACCAGGGAAGGAGTGACCGAAAGGGACGGCGACATGCCGATATGTCCCTCGGGTGGACTTCTAGGCGTCGGCAATCCGATCGCAGCTACAATGGGTCAGAAGATATGCGAACTCTACTGGCAGCTGGCTGGTAAAGCGGGTAAAAGGCAGATACCCGGTGATCCACAGGTGGGTGTAGGCCAGGCCTGGGGCGATATAATGCAGATGGGTACAGTAATGGTACTGAGGAGATGATAAGATGACGGAAGAAAAAATACAAGGACATCCGAAATACGCACCTGGAACACACGTTTCAAGTAAAGATATCAGAGAAAAGAAGGTCACGTACACTTGGTGGGAGGTCGAAGCCCAGTACGCTTACAGCGTAGGGCCGGCCAACAGCAGGTTCTTGAAGGAACTGAAGAAAGGCAATATAGTTGCTAGAAAATGCAAGCCCTGCGGCCGTGTTATCGTCCCTCCAAGGATGTTCTGCGAACACTGCTACGGGCCCACGGACGAATGGGTATATCTACAGGATACGGGACAGGTGGAAACCTTCTCTAGATCGTATCTCGATCCGGATGCCAACAGGATAGAGGACCCTATATTAGTGGGAGTAGTCTCTATCGACGGTGCATCTCCGAAGCACGGTTTCATGCACTACTTCGGAGAGATGGATCCTGAAGACCTTCACATAGGCATGAAGGTGAAAGCGGTCTGGAAACCTGAAGAAGAACGTACAGGTTCGATCAGGGACATCAAATACTTTAAACCTCTAGAAGGAGGTGATGAGTGATGACCTTTTTAGAAAAGCAGACGAACCCCCTAGATCCAGTACACTACCGAGGCAACCTTCAGGTGGATAATCTGTACACCAGCGGTGCCGCGGGAGATAGGTTCTTCAAACATCTTATGGAGAACGACACCTTCCTGGCATCGGAGTGCAAAGAGTGCGGTACCGTGTTCTTTCCTCCGAGACTTTACTGTGAGGATTGCTTTGTAGAGATACCGGAGGAGAACTGGTTTGAAGTACCTGCCGCAGGAACGGTACGACTGTTCACCAGAGCTAAACTCAACACCTATGGAGAGAAGTTGGAAGAGCCCAAGATCATCGCCCTCATCGATATTGAGGATACCGACGGAGCTCATCTGGGAGTGATCAAATCCGATGAACCGGACAAGGACTTCATGGGCAAAAAGGTGGAGGCCGTCCTAAGACCCAAGAAAGATCGGGAAGGCACGATCAAGGATATACTTTATTTCCAGGTCTTGTGAATACCAAAAACCTTTCCTTTTATTTTTTTTATCTTTAGGATATTTGAACACTTCATTCAACATCATTTTTAACGAAGTAAGAGCGTATAGTGTCATCACTCGTATGACGGATATGGTACCGCGATGGGTGAATTTATAATATATGTAATCATTTCCGTAAGCTATGAAACGTGTATTCATAGGGGTCGCTTGGCCCTACGCAAACGGACCGATACACATAGGCCAGGTTGGCGGATGCTACCTACCTCCGGACATATTCAAGAGGTATCACCAGCTGAAGGGACGTGAAGTATTGATGGTGTCCGGGTCGGACCAGCACGGAACACCCGTTGCGGCCGCTGCCGATAAAGAGGGGATAACACCCGCAAAATTGGCAGACCGATACCACCGTATAAATACGAAGGCAATCGAGGACCTTGGAATCGATTTTACACTGTTCACATACACCATGCATCCTACCCATAAACGGGTATCGCAGGATATATTCAAAATACTCTACGATAAAGGGCACATATATCTGGATATCATGGAAACCTTTTACTGTGAAGAGTGCACTAAATTCCTACCGGACAGGTATGTGGTAGGTACTTGCCCCAGATGTGGTGCCGAGGATATAAAAGGCGACCAGTGCGATGAGTGCGGACTCCTGCTGGATCCCCAGGACCTCATCGAACCGATATGCACCTTCTGCGGAGGTAGACCTAAACTCAGGGAAAGCCAACATTTCTTTTTGAAGTTATCGGGTTTCCAGAAGGCCTTGGAGGATTATATAGATACCAAAAAAGATTGGAAAAACCATGTACTCAATTTCACAAAGGGCTGGCTGGAAGAAGGATTGAAGGATAGACCCATATCGAGGGACATGGAGTGGGGCATACCCGTACCCATCGATGGTTACCAAGAAAAGAAGATCTACGTGTGGTTCGAAGCAGTTATAGGCTACTTATCAACCGCTATACAATGGTCGGAGAAAACAGGGAACGATTGGGAAGTATTCTGGAAGAACCCGGATTGTAAACATTATTACTTCCTGGCAAAGGACAACATACCGTTCCATACGATTATATGGCCCGCGATGCTAATGGGCTACGACGAAGAGCTCAATCTACCCCACAACGTACCGGGGAACCAATACATGAGGTTCGAAGGTAAGCAGTTCTCCACCAGCAGAGGACTTTTCGTCTCATTACCGGACATGTTGGAAGATTTCAGTGCCGATACCATCAGATATTATGTTACTGCGATCATGCCTGAACTCAGGGACTCTAACTTCTCGTGGGCGGATTTTGCGGAAAAGAACAACTCCGAGCTGGTCGGAAATCTTGGAAATTTTGTACATCGAGTTTTAACCTTCGCGCATTCGAGGTTCGGAGAGATACCGAAGGCGGGTAAGTTAGACCAAAGGGATCAGGAAGTTCTCGCTTTTATAGAGGAAGTTCTCCTCAAAGTTGGGAACGCCATCGAGGAGTGCAGGTTCAAGGACGGAGTGAGAGCCCTATTCGAACTATCGCGAGAGGGAAACAGGTACTTTAACGAACGGGCACCCTGGGCGGAGTACGATAAAGACAGGGAAAGATGTGCAACCACCCTTAACGTCGCTATAAGGATAGTCAAAGCATTGTCCATTATAGGCGAACCATATCTCCCCCACTCGATGGAAACCCTCCGTGATCATCTCGGTATAAAGGGAAACATAAAAGATAAAGGATGGGAGGACGCCCTTGTTCCACCGTCAGAAGGACAGCCTCTTAAGGAACCCGAACCTCTCTACAGAAATGTAAAACTTGACGATATATTCAAGGAGGACACGTTGATGGAAGAATTGAAAAAACTAGACCTAAGAGTAGGCAAGATACTAAAAGTCGAAGACCATCCCAACGCCGATAGATTGCAGGTAATGGAAGTAGACCTCGGTGACCATAAACGAACACTCGTCGCCGGGCTTAAATCACACTACACCATAGAAGAACTCACGGGAAAAACCGTGGTTGTAGTAGCCAATCTCGAACCTGCAAAGCTACGAGGGATAGAATCCCAGGGGATGGTCCTCGCGGGAGAAGATAACGGAATTGTATCACTGGTACTGGCTGACGGAGAGCCAGGCAGCAATATTCATGGTACCGAAAAGGGAGCACCGGAGATCTCTTTCAAGGATTTCCAGGAATTTGATATCCAAGCAGTAGAAGCTAAGGAAAACAAACTATACGGTAAAAGTAAGTACGAAACCGTCGACGATAATTTACCCTCTTCTTTATTGATAGCATGCATCGTCGGTGAAAAAGCGAAGATACTAAGATCAGGAAACCGTAACTTAACACTTCACAGAGATATATCGGCGGGAAGCGAGATAAAGTAATTTACGGGATAATCTATTCAAAAAGAACCATTGCTCTATCTAAACAGAGTAAAAAATCTTTGTCGTCGGCGACCGTTTTAGCACGTGCAAGACATTCTAAAAAATTTCTTTTGGAAGTTTTACTAACTTCGAACCTCGCTACCTCCTGTCCTGTAACTGTATCACGGTCAAGCATATTTGCATAACCTCATCATTGTACATTTGTACATAGGTACACATGTGCATAAAGTTTTCGGTCAAATGTGAAAAAACTAATGGGTTTTTTATCGTAAAATTTGTCTGACAAAAATATGTTTTTACACCCGAAAAAGGCCAAAAATGTCTGGAATTTAGCGAAAGTCTTATATATTATTAGAACATTTATCCTCTGGGTTCGGTGATGCCGGCCTGTCTCCAAATAGGAGGTAAAAGATATGAGCATGAAACCAATAGACGTGGAAAAAGCAAAGAAAATTGCGAACGAAAAGAATCTTGTACCAGCCATGGTTGATAAGACCGATGGAATCCTTCAATTTACAAAGAAGGGCGGCGGGAACGAAAGATTAAAAGAAATAACTTGGGACGAATTCAAGTCAAAGCTTGAGCAACGCAATCTAGCGATATACGAGTCCAGCGGCTGGATGAAGATAATGGGAAAATAGGACTATAACATAGTCCACCCCTTTCTTTTTATTTTTTTATTACGCGATACCTTTTTACCTTATCAGACGTTTTGCAAAATATTATGATAGAGATAACCTCACGATGGGGTCTATCGAAAACAGGCATCTTAACGGTAGATGAAAAGGTACTAAAAACCCCCGTCATACTCAATACGGATAATGGAACAGAAGAGAGCTTTCTGTCCGACGAAAACGGTTTCGAGATACGGGTACCTAAATCATTCTTTAAACCCTTGGAAGGTAAGCTTTCGGTACCTGCAACCTTTGCTTATACCGGTGCCGCCGGCGGACATCATGTGGAAAGCAAGGGAGGGGGCAGAGATATACAGGTGGTCTACGACCAAGAACCTGATCCCGAAGCCGAGATATACATATTAGGTAATTCTCCCGAATTACTCGGTAGAGGAAGTGATTTGGTTGATCGTATTCTATCTTTGAGGAGCAAGATACCCTTTCACAAACTGATATACTTACCCGGTATTGCTCTTCCCAACAATATCTCTTTACTAACATATATGGGTGTGGACATCTTCGATACGGTTTATGTTGACTACCTCGGTTCTATGGGGATAGAGGTATCCGATTGGATGGGCTTTTCCGGAGATGTAAAACTTAACAGGTACAGACTACAGGACGAGATTCGGCTAATCAGAAAAAGCATCTCCTTGGGGAGAATACGTGAGCTTGTGGAAGCACGGGTTAGGAGCGAACCCTGGCTCGTAGAGGCCTTGAGACGCATGGATTCGAATTGGGATATCTTGAGACCTTATATACCCGTAACAGGCGGTAATATATTTGTAACCACACGAGAAGCATTTTACCGTCCCGACATAGTAAGATTCAGACACAGAATGCTCAACAGATACGAACCTCCGGAACGTGATGTACTGCTTCTTCTTCCGTGCTCCGCACGTAAACCTTATTTCAGTTCACGCTCACACGGTAAATTCAAAGCTTCAATCAACAACGGTAATTGGACCAACGTACACGAAGTAGTTCTTACTTCACCGCTGGGGATGGTCCCCAGAGAATTGGAACTCTTTTACCCTGCACAAAATTACGATATACCGGTAACACACACGTGGTACGAGGAAGAGCGAGATACAATTATAGAGATGGTGGATAACCTACTGTACAAAGGAAATTATCGTACTATAATTAGCCACCTACCGGAAGATATGAATTTCGTGATAGAACATATAGATTGTATCGACACCGCTCAGGGCGACCATCCCACCCACGATGCCGCTCTGGGAAGATTATCCGAGGCGGTTCGAGCTCATGCGGGGAGGCAAAGATATGATGTGGGCGGATACCTCAAAGAAAATTTGCTTTCCTTCTCGAGATTCCAGTTCGGCCCCGGAGGGAGCCATCTGCTGGATGACGCCACTGTGAAGGGTAGATATCCGGAGTACAAGATCATGGCAGGGAGCCATCAGAGGGGGATGATGGTGGCCGAAAGAGGACTTATATCCCTAACACTGCACGGTGGTGAGATCTTGAAGGATAACGGTATAAACATCGTCGAGATAGAGGATTTCGTTCCCAAGGGTACGGTTTTTTCGGTAGGTGTTACGGATGCCGACACACGGATATGTCCCGGTGATGACTGCGTCGTCGTCCACCATAACGAACTCAGGGGTGTCGGTGTCGCGGTGATGTCGGGCATTGAGATGACGGATGCGGAGAGGGGACCGGCTGTAAAAATCAGGCATCATACTTGAACTTAAACCATGCGGTAGGACGGATGTTTCTCCAGTATCATGCCTTCGATGAAGAACGGTTTCAGATGGTTTGCTAGTTTGACCGCTTCCTTCAGGTTGCTCTCGTTTTCCGAGTAGACGGTGTAGAGCAATTCGTCCTTATCCACCTTATCGCCCCTTTTCTTCTTCAGTATAAATCCGGCGCCCTTATCGTATGGCCCCCCGGCCGCCCGCACTATCTCGATGACACAGCGGTTGTTTATGGCACCTACATATCCATCCCTGTTACACAATATATCCTGTGAATATTTGCCTACGGGTACGTCGTCTGAAGTGACCTCGGGGTCTCCGCCCTGATACTGAATTATCTCTTTCATCTTATCCAGTGCCGCTCCGCCGGAAAGTATCTTCTTTGCTTTTTCTTTTCCCCTACCCTCGGCCAATCCGCCCTGTTCGAGTACCATGCCTGCGAGCTCGACGGATTTTTCTATCAGACTGTTGGGTACATCTTTTCCTTCGAGGGCCGCTAATGCCTCCCGAGCCTCGATTGCGGGGCCTACGCCTTCACCCACCGGTTGACCGCCGTAGCTCAGGGCGCAGCGTACGCTGATACCGATCTCCTCGCCAAGGGTAACGAAGTCCCTGGCATACTTTCTTGCCTTCTCCATATCCTCTACCTTTGTATTAGGCCCTACGGGTATGTCCATCACCAGATACTCGGCTCCGCAGGCCTTCTTCTTAGACAGGACAGATGCCAGTACCTGGGCGTAGGGATCTATTCGCAGGGGGTACTCCGCCCGTATTATCAGGTCGTCGCTTGGTGATAGATTTACCGCACCGCCCCATGATATCACACCTCCGATCTCTTCGGTAATCGATTTTATCTGTGATAATGAAAGGGTAACATCGGCAAGTACCTCGAATATATCCGCGGTACCTCCGGCGCTGGATATTGCCCTGGAACTGCTCTTGGGTATGAGCAGACCCGCGGCGGCGACTATGGGTACCACCAGAAGTGTTATCTTGTTGCCGGGAACTCCACCGATACTGTGATGGTCGAATATAGGGTGCTTATCGAATTCTATGGTCTCACCCGTTTTGATCATCGCCAGGGTCAGGTCCTTGGTCTCCCTGAGGTTCATCCCACGGGCGTATATACCGCATACGTATGCCGATAATTCTATGTCCGAGAGCCGTCGGTCGGTTATGTCCAGGATTATCTCGTTTATTGCATGTTCCGATAGTTCCTTGCCTTCCAGTTTTTCACGTATATGATCTATGGATTTCGGTCTTCCCGAAGGTACGATGTTAAGTTCCTCGCCCTCCTCGACTTTGATGCTTGTGACCACCCTGTGCAGAACCCCTATCTCGCCCTCTTTGACCAAGGTTTCGGACAACTCCACTATAGCAACGGTATGACCGTGTGCAGAGCCGACTTTGGCACGACCCTGACTCCGCAGACCCATCCTTTCCGCATCTTTCCTGTTAAGGATGACCTTGCACTCTCCTGCCTCGATGTCTATCTTCCTAGCTTTTAATTTTTCTATCATTTATATCCCCACGTTTCAAGTGCTTTTCTTAGCTCGTCATGACTCTTTGCATACTCTTTAAGCGGTATTTCATTAAAGACCGCATCCACGGCCTGCATCAATGCGGTAGCTCCCGCCCGGACCCCGTCAGGATGTCCAGAGACTCCGCCGCCTGCCTGTATCTGTACATCGTTACCGCTCTTAGCCATCAATTCGGGCATGTGGCCAGGGTGCAAACCCCCGCTTGATACGGGTATCGTTGGATGTATACCGTGCATCTCCTCCGTTAGAGCCTTCTCCGAGTGCAGTTCTTCCGATATGTTTGCGTGCATCTTTCCCGTGCCGTAGGTTCCGATATGGAAGGAATCTCCACCCACCATCCTTACCAGTTTGCAGGCCACCGGCATG
>JAFDTZ010000136.1 GCA_019594305.1 Thermoplasmata archaeon | reverse complement strand
GGGCCCAACATGTACATGTACGTGCGGAACGACCCCATCAACGCACGGGACCCCAGCGGCAGGACCGGTGAACCCAGTTACGATGATATTTTGAATGAACAAGTTCTAAGAGCAAAAGAAAATGCAAGGAATTACTGTAACAAAAGACATGAATATACGAGAACACCACCACAACTAGTTCTTTCTATCGGAGCAGGGGGTTATGCTTTAATACGAGTAATTTTGAGATATACAGAGAATAAGGCATGGAATGATTGCTATCGTGAAAGACTACGATATTACCTTGAATTAGAATTGACCAAGCCAAAATTCGACCTTAGATATCAATATGGAAATAGATACTGGATGATGGGAGGTGGAGGGCCACTCTATGATCTAATTAAGGTTGTTATGCGGTGAAAAAATGTATGAAAAAAAGAAGTTATTTTTTGTAGTTGTATTATGCACCCTGTTGTTCATATTGCACACAGGATCATTTTTGATGCCTTCAACTGTCTCAGGTTCACAGGAAGTTGTAGCGGAAGAGAAACATCCGTGGCCGTGTTTCGGAGGTGATCCCCAGAGAACGGGACAGAGCCCATACGACACCGAACAAGTAGGCGGAGCAGTTAAGTGGACATTTGATACGGGAGGAGCTTACAGTTCATCACCCGCTATTGACAGAGAAAACACGATATACGTAGGTTCTTGGGATAACTACCTCTTTGCAATCAATCCTGATGGCTCGGAAAAATGGCGATATCAAACAGGAGACGATATTAAATCATCACCTGCCATCGGTGCGGATGGCACAATATACGTAGGTTCATGGGACAATAAATTGCATGCAATCAATCCGGACGGAACCCTCAAATGGGAATTTCGAACAGAACATGTTGTAGAATCATCACCGGTTATCGGTGTAGATGATACGATATACATCGGTGCCGACGACGGTTTTTTGTACGCACTCAATCCTAATGGAACATTAAGTTGGACTTATCAATTAATGGATATCTACATTATGCCTTGGTGTTCGCCAACCGTAGGTTTAGACGGTACGATATATATCGGTTCTAGCAACAGTAAATTGTATGCGATCAACCCAAACGGCACGCTTGATTGGATATTTGACACTGGTAGTGCTATGGCTTCCTTGGTTTCCACTGCTGCAATTGGTATAGATGGCACAATATATGCAGGATATTCGGATAACAAACTGTATGCGATCAATCCGGACGGCACACTCAAATGGAGCTTTGAAACGAAGGATACCATTGAATCATCTCCGGCAATCGGTTCGGACGGTACAATCTATGTCGGTTCGTGGGACAATCGTTTGTACGCTATATATCCGGATGGTACGCTTAAATGGAGCTATAAAACAGGCGGTGGGGTGGCATCTCCGGCGATAGGAGCTGACGGTACGATCTATTTTGTATCTTCGGATGATATAATACGTGCAGTTAATCCCGACGGCACACTTAGATGGAACTTCCGTGCAAAGGGAATCGGTCAAACTTCTCCGGCGATCGGGTACGATGGTGCGGTTTATATACATTGTACAGACGGTCTATATGCTTTCGGTGAAGGACATGGCACCCGAGTAAATGAGAGCGGATCCAAATTGTTTTTATTATCTATAATTTCATGCGCAGGTGTTGTCTTTGGCGCAGCCTTATTATTAGCAAAGCATAGCATGAATAAAACGAATCCCTACTATCAGCAATTACACAGAACCGATGAGTCCGGAACACTGTTGTCAGAGATAAAAAAGTCAGCGGACATAAAGTGTGTAGCTTTAGGCATCGCTTCGATCGCTATGGGACTTTTTTTATTTTATTATACTCCCACCAATATAATGTATGGCTACACTCATTATCCGTATCGTATAGCAGGCATTGTGACATTGTTTTTAGGGGTTTCAATTTCAATAATAGGATCATTCATAAAAAAGGTACGCGTTAAGACTTCAGATATACCGATACCTGATAATTATCGAGCTTATAACTACGATAAAGAGTCGATTCAGGTCACAACAAGATATACGGCAGATGTTCGTGTGATAGCAATTGGAATATTGTTTGTTTTATCTGGATTTATCATATTCTTATTAGACCCGCTGATACTATATGGTTCCCAACCTAACGAGCCCACGCCCGTGGAGATACTCATTCTCTCGGGCATAATTATCGCAGTTGTCGGCATATTTATAGATAAAAAGGAAGAAATAAAATCTTTACCACATCCGGATGATGATTACCCACCTTTGGGATACACACCTCGGAATTATATCAAAAAGTCCGGCATGAAGAGATGTCCGAGATGTAACGAAGAGGCTGTAAATGTTAGGGAAGATAACTCAGCATTCTGTGAACACTGCGCTCATTCAACCATGGATTATTCCAAATGGGCTGATGATTAGGTTAAGGAACTCTAAGGTATTACAATATCCAAGTTAGCGAATATCACCGAAGAGGTAATATTGCTTAAAAAACATCCTATCTTAACAATGAGGTGATCTAAGTGGAGAATGATAAAGGAAACCATAAAAACACAACCGACCCGGAGGGCGGCAAGACGGAATTTGTCTACGACGCCGCCAATCGGTTGACGAAGGTGAGGAATCTACGTTGGGATAAAACGGTCATATCCCATGTTGGATCTATGGGCCGTGTGGGTGTGGTAGCTATGGCCGTTACATCCGATAAATATTATTATTGTTTGTACATTACTAAAAACTAGTAAAACGATAAAGTATTATGCCTGTTTTCGTATGCTCATCATATGGTACATATCATACGCCGTGCAAAGAAAGAAGATGTGCCCAAGATCGTTTCCATAGAGAGAGATAGCATGGGTACCATATGGGATAAAGAGAACATAGAATACCAGGAGGAATGCCTGGAAGAATTTTTGATGGAACGTTTCGAGTTCGATAATATGTGGGTGGTGGATAATGAAGGAGATCTACTCGCCTTTCTTCATTCAACAAATTACGACGATGCGATATCGGCAAAAAAAATATGCGAGATCTACACCATAATCATACATCCGGACCACTTCGGAAAAGGTATAGGCGGTGAATTGATGGAGCACCAACGTAAGGTCGCCCTGGAGAAAGGAGTGGACATACTGAAATTGGAGGTTCTTTCCGGAAATCACAGGGCAATACGGTTCTACAACAACAAGGGGTTCGAGGAGAGGAAGAAGGTGATGGCAGTGCATTTGAATTCCAGTGAAAATCATGGAATGCGATCGCCGGATATGATGTCATTCCCGCTACTCGATTGGCTATTGAACAACAAAGATACACGGTATGATCTTGCCTCCAGCGCCATGCCACCCTCCTCTCTGGGAGAAGTGAAGTGCCTTGAGCCCTCTATGGCACTGGGCGTCGACCCCGGTATAACCATGGAACTGGAGGACGCCATCGGAAGTTTATACGGTGATGATGTCCATGTGATAGTAACCTCCGGAACCCAGGCGGCAAATACTTTGGTATTATCCACGCTGCTCCGTCCCGGGGATACCGTTCTTACGGAGGAGCCAGCGTACCCGCCCCTTCAAATAGTCCCGTCCATGTTAGGAATGAAACTCGAACTGCTAGGGAGAAGTTTCGAGGATGGCTTTCAGGTGAGGGAGAATGTATTGGATGATCGTATCTCTTCCCGTCCACGGATGGTTGTGCTCACTGACCCCCATAACCCCAGCGGAGTGCACATGGGCCCGAAGGCCATGGCCAACATATACGAAACACTGGAGAAGTGGGAAAGCCTGCTTCTGGTGGATGAGGTTTATCGGGATTTTATACCCTCTAGTAAGTCGGCCCTGGAGCTGGGTGATAACGTGCTTGTGACCTCCAGCCTATCCAAGGCATACGGTTTTGCCGGTCTGCGAATGGGGTGGGTGGCCTCCAGGAACATTGAGCTGATTAAAAGATTGCGAAGGGCTAAAGAGCACCTGATGCCCTGCAACTCGGTGCTCTCGGAAAAGGTGGCCCTTGAGATAATCAAGAACAGGGAAAGATATATCTCCGTCTCACGTCACGTCGCCCGATGCAATCTCAAACTGGTGAAGGGATGGGTGAATGAAACACAGGGGGTTCGATGGGTGGAGCCGGCCCAGGGTATAATATCCTTCCCGAGGCTTGATATCCCCGTATCCACGACGGACTTTGCCACGGAGGCCAGGGACAGGGGGCGTGCTCGTCGTTCCCGGTGAATATTTTGGGTCGAAAGAGGGCTCCGAAGGACACATACGGCTTACCTTCAAGCTTGATGAACACGAGCTGAAGAAAGGCTTGGAATTGCTTTCCGATACCCTCCGTGCTTGCAGATGAGAACAAACCGCATATTTTTATATCTCCTGTTGGCTGAGGTGGCTAGATGATAACCATACTAGGCGTTGCCCACGTTTTTGACATAAAGGAAAGGGTAAAGAGCGAGATAATGTCCAGGAACCCTGCGGTTGTGGCGGTTGAACTGGACAGAGGTAGATATGCCGCTCTTAAATCGGGTGAGCGCACTGGTGGGAAGGCACCTCTCATATACCGGGCGATGGCACTCATACAGAAGAGGATAGCCGATGAGTACGGGGTGATAGCAGGGAGCGAGATGCTGGTGGCGGTGGAAGCCGCAGGGGAACTGGGGGCCACCGTGGCCCTGATAGATCTGCCAGCCCAGGAGGTGTTCAACCGACTGATGAGGGCCATGAGTATCAAGGAGAAGATATACCTTATTTTCGGAGTGGTAGCCGGTCTTTTTGTGTCTAAGGAAAAGATCGAAAAGGAAATAGACAGCTACCACAAGAACGAAGATAAGTACATGGCGGTGCTGGAAGAGAATATGCCCTCGGTGAGCCGCATTTTAATTGACGAAAGAAACCAGTATATGGGTAAAAATATAACCGAACTAGAAGAAAAATATGGCTCAGTGGTCGCCGTGGTTGGTGACGGGCACATCAGTGGTCTTATCAAGGAGATAGATAGTACAGACATAGAGGTTCTCAGGTTGAAGGAGATTAATACCACGGAAAACAACGTGAATTCCGACTTAACACTCTCTTACCG
>JAFDTZ010000003.1 GCA_019594305.1 Thermoplasmata archaeon | reverse complement strand
GTTAAATGCCGTAGAATTACATTCTGAAGGCAGAGATTTTCTCGAATATGTTGCACATCGTTTAATACATAGAAAAAAGTGAGTTAAGAATATGCTTTATCAAATATTAGACCTCATCTTGGCGTTAATTGTACTGTTTTGGCTGTCTTGGGACATGACCAGAAGGAGAGTAGAAAGTAAATATCGTTGGGTATGGTTGATTTCACTGGTCATAGGATACTTCTTTTTGCATCTTTTCGGAGTGATTGCTGTGATTGCAGGGTACTACATCTGGGTTATCTTTTTCCTTGGACATAGAAGAAGCTAACGCCCTTTCTTTTTTCATGAACTGGGTATTTGGTCTATCAAAATCAGATGCTCTCTCAAATAGCTCGTTTACATGTGGAAACTCGCCCAGCGGGACGAACAAATCGTTCTCGATTTGTGAATTACTGGAATCAGCGATTCCAGTTTACAACAAATTTTCACCGAAAATTTGTGACCGTGGGAAACGTGTCCCCCATTGTTGAACAAAACTATGTTTTGTGAGCAAGTGGAATTTATAATTCCAACGAGTTGAAAAATCCCGATGAGGACACGAAACATAGTGGAGTGGACCCCAAAGAAAGCTATCGCATTCTCTGTGCCCATTGATTTTCTTCGAAAATAAATGGACCCCTCCAAAAGATCTAACGAACTTTTCGATGTCCACTAAAAAAAGTTTTAATGGACCAATAACAAAGCTGGCGCTTTCTAATAGCTCGTTTATCAAATTAAACTCACCCAGCGGGACGAACAAATTTTCAGCGAAAATTTGTGAGTAGTGGAAACTTGTTCCCACGTGTTTTCAAATCCCGAATGGGACACGAAACGAAGTTGAGTGGACCCAGCGGGATTTGAACCCGCGGCCTCAACCTTGCAAAGGTCGCGATCTTCCGGTCTGATCTATGGGCCCGAAATGAGCTGTTGCGAATGAGGGGCCATCGATAGGCTGAACACTTTTTGTTGAGCCAATGTCTATGGGCCCACGAATGAACGTGAGTGAATAAGTGGGTGCATAGATGAGCTGAATCGTCAATTTTTTTAAATTGACGAGAGCAGGAACAAGTTCCCTGCGAATCTTTGATTGAGCCAATATCTATGGGCCCGAAATGAGCTGTTTGCGAACAACCAGATTATAATGTACATATCTATAAGGGTTTTGGAAAGTAGATAGGTCTAACCTTCATTACATAATCTATTATAAGATACGTGAACGAAAGTATGAGTCCAATACTAACCCTTCAATACTATCTCAATCTGAACTTCATCGGGAACCTGTATCCGCATGAGCTGTCTAAGTGCTCTTTCGTCTGCATCGATGTCGATAAGTCTTTTATGAATTCTCATCTCCCATCGTTCCCAGGTCTCAGAACCCTCTCCGTCCGGTGACTTTCTGCAGGGTACTACCAATTTTTTGGTGGGTAGTGGGATAGGTCCTTTGATAGCTACACCTGTTCTTTCGGAAATTCTCTTGATTTGATTGCATATGTCGTCCACGCGTTGTGGGCTCGTCCCGCTCAGTGAAATTCTAGCTCTTTGTGCCATCTTCGATTCCTCAGAAAAATGGGTATAATAAAAAGGTTTGGAAAGGGGTTTTACATTTTCTTCGGCACAATGCTGATGCACTGTCCCGCAGCAACTGTTTTCCCCATGTCCCTAATAGCGAATCTTGCCATCTCCGGGAAGTCCTTTGCAGTCTCAAGTGAGAACAACCTTGTGGGCTTCACGGTCACTATTGCGGCATCGCCATTTTTGAGGATGGTTGGATTCTCTTCAACTACCTCTCCGGTCCTAGGATTCAGTTTTTGCTTTAACTCTATGAAAGTGCAAGCTACCTGGGCCGTATGGGCATGGAACACCGGTGTATATCCTACGGTGACTACACTTGGATGGTCTAGGATGATGATGCGGGCATCGAATGTTTCTGCAACAGTTGGTGGGTTGTCGACAGGTCCTGCAACATCGCCTCTTCTAATGTCGTTCTTACCTACACCTCTAACGTTGAATCCGCAGTTATCGCCGGGTTCAGCTTTTGGGATCTGTTCGTGATGCTGTTCTATAGATTTTACCTCTCCTGTAACATTCGCAGGATTGAACATTATCTTGTCCCCGGGTTTCATCACGCCTGTTTCAACTCTTCCTACAGGGACAGTACCGATTCCGGTAATAGTGTATACGTCCTGCACGGGTAACCTAAGTGGTTTGTTGATGGGTTTCTCCGGAACATTCAAATTATCGATTGCTTTAAGGAACTGTGTTCCGTCCCACCAAGGCAAATTATCACTCTTTTCTTTAACATTATCACCCTGGAGTCCACTTAATGGAAGTATTTGATATTGTTCATCCTTGTAACCAATTTGCTTAAGCAACTTGGTCATATCATCTTTCACAGCATTGAATCTTTCTTCGCTGTACTCCGGTTTTGTCGCGTCCATCTTGTTAACTGCAACTATTAACTGACCTACGCCTAATGTTCTTGCAAGGAATGCGTGTTCCCTTGTTTGAGCCATGATACCTTCGGGTGCGGCTACAACCATAACTGCAGCGTCTGCTTGGCTAGTACCTGTGATCATGTTTTTTACAAAATCTCGGTGTCCTGGGGCGTCTATGATTGTGAAATAATACTTATCGGTGTCGAACCGCTGGTGCATTACGTCTATCGTAAGACCTCGTTCTCTTTCTTCCTTTAAACGATCCATTACCCAGGCAAACTCAAAGGTACCCTTACCCATTTCTTCTGCCTTTTTCTTGTATTCCGCGATCTTGTGAGCTTCGACTGCCCCTGTCTCGAACAGGGTACGACCCACAAGGGTTGACTTCCCGTGGTCTACGTGGCCGATGAACACGAGGTTCAAATGTGGTTTTTCTGCCATGTTTTATGCCTCCAATATTCTCTATTTTACCCTCCCTAATGCCTTTGCATATTTATAGTTTTATCCCTTTTCGATGCTATCAAAGAATAATTTCGACGATATTACAGATATATATTAATACAAAATACCTTTGAATAGGATAACATCTAGTGTTGCCCATGAACATAAGAGTAAGGAAAGCTAGAAAGGAAGACCTCTACGAATTAGCGAATTTGTGGTACGAATTAGCTAGAATGCATGAAAAGATAATGAAGGGATACAATCTTTCGAAAGATCCAAAAAAACAGTGGCTAGGCATGATGGAGGAGAATATAGAGGAGGAAAACTATACAACGTTCGTCGCAAAAGATAATAACGAGATCCTCGGCTTTGCCAGTGCTACATTGAGGAAGCGAGCATCTTTTTTCAGTGTTAGATACATGGGAGTCATAATGGATATATATATAAAGGAAAACAGGAGGGAGGAGGGCATAGGTAGTCTTTTGGTGCAGGCAGCGGAAGACTGGATTCGAAGAAAAGGTGTCAGACTAGCTGTTGTTACCGTTGCGCCTGAAAACGATATAGCTAACGAATTCTGGAGTGAGTGCGGCTATGAGACCTACCTCCTACGAAAGAGGAAAGAACTCTAACCATCCCTCTTGAAGTGATCGTATCCGCCTTTCAATGGTTTCCTATGACCGTCAAAAAGATACACGCCGTCGTCTAAAATCGAGCCGATGACTATCGGACCCGTGCTTTTGACGTTTTTGTATTGCTCACGGGATACCGTGTACAGTAGCTCAAAATCTTCCCCACCCGAAAGGGCCCATTCTAAAGGATCCTTACCTAGACTTGAGCCGGCTTCAATGGTTTTTTCTGATATCGGAATATCCTTCATTTTTATTTCGGCACCGACACCACTCTCACGACATATGTGCTTAACCTCAGAGGCCAGGCCGTCACTTACGTCTATCATTGCGTTAACGTAGGGTGCCAGCATTCTTCCGGTATCGAGTTGGCATTGGGGTTGAAGGTAAAATTCGGTGTAACCCGTTTTGCTAGCCCTCAGGAGCTCAAGGCCGGCCCAGCTTTTACCCAGATCGCCCGTGATACAAATCATATCGCCTAGACGGGCATCACTCCTCAGGCACAGTAATTCACGCTCCACATGCCCCAGCATTGCAACATTGATAACAAGCTCGTTCCCGTGGGTTGTGTCACCACCTATTATATCGACTCCATGTGAATCGCAGGCATCCTTCATACCTTTGAACACCTCTTCCATGAACTCCACCTCCGTCCCGTCGGGTAAGGCCATGGATACAAGGGCGTAGTCCGGCAGACCGCCCATGGAGGCTATATCGGATACGTTCACCACAATGGACTTCCAACCTATCTGCCAGGGACTGTGCCAGTCGCATCTGAAATGGTCACCAGATACCAACATATCAGTTGTAACGAGTTTGTAAAAATCTTCTCCCTCGATAACCGCACAGTCGTCGCCTATACCTTTTACGACACCATGTCCCGGTTTTATGTCACCGGTCAAACGCTCCAACAATCCGAACTCGCCTAACTCCTTTATATCCGTCATCTCCGCCACCTACTCTTCTCTTCACAATATTTTTTTTCGAACATCTTTATTCGCTCTCGGAGAGTTCCGTGTTGGCACACACTTGATATTGCACACACCATGTCAGTACCTTCTGCGAGGGGGTCCAGGTCATTCTCATCTATCCCGCCTATGGCGGCCGTCGGTACTGCTACCTCCTTGGCTATATCAAGAACGCCTTTGATACCGAGTTCCTTATCGGCTCCTTTCTTAGTTCTTGTTCTGTGAACAGGGCCTATACCTATGTAATCAGCAATCTTTTCAGCCGATAAAGCTTGTTTCATATCATGTGTTGACACACCGAGTATTCCATCGCCTATCAATTCCCTGGCTATATCAGCCGGTAAATCGTTCTGCCCTAAGTGGACACCGTCCGCACCTACTGCGAGAGCTATATCCACTCTATCATTAACGATGAAGATAGCTTTTTTATCACATATTTCTTTTAACTCACAGGCCTCCATGTAGATATCCTTCGTATTTCCCTCCTTTCTACGGTATTGTATCATCTTTACACCGCAGTCTATAGCGATAACGGCCTGTTCAGGTGCCGGTAAATCCATAACTTCGTTGGTAATGAAATAGTAATTCACTTCTTTTAAGTTAACATGACATACCATGTTTTAGGTCATCTGATTTAGATTGTATAAATATTGTGCTCATCTTTACTTCCAATACTTTTATTTATAGCTATACGTATTTGATATACAATGAACATCGCTCTTGATCAAACTCCAGAAACTCAACTTACATTTTTCGCTTGTTGCGGAATAATATTTATCATTATAATCGTGATAGGGGTACTATACTACTATTCAAAAAAGGAAAAGGAAACCGATATAAGAAGATGCCCTATATGTAATGGCCCGGTATTAAAATCAAGGCGTGAATGCCAATGGTGCGGACACAAAATAGATGAAAGCTACATAAATAAACCTCCGGATTATACCCAAGACCAATATTACGAAAAAAGCGATAGGTCTAAGAGTACGTATATGGACAATATTGATAGAAAGGTCAAAGATAGCAAGGATACATTTTTCTCCGTATTAGGCAAAAAAAATATTTGCAGCGATTGTAAGAACGAACTGGTTTGGAGAGAAGAATACCAAAGTTGGTACTGCCAGGAGTGTCATTCCTATAAATAATCTAACACATAAAATTCCTTATGGCCCTAAAGAGCTCGTCCTCCGTTTCCTCAACTACGGTATTATCGTTATAAATTAGTTCTCCGACCCCCTCTTCAACGCGACCTATTACCTTTCCAAGTGGAGGTTTTATATCTTCCGGGAATGTTGCTATTAAACATCCCGAGGATATCAACCGATTGATATCGAGCTCTAAAACATCACATATAATACCGGTTTCTTTTTTACACTTAAAATTCCCATCTACCAAAAATCGGTTACCCGAGCACACCGCCATTTCGTAAAGGCATTGAAGAATACCGCCTTCTGTGGCATCGTGCATAGAAGTTGCTATATCAGCAATTTGTAAAGCATAGTCCACCACACTTATTTGATCACGCCATTTCGAAGCCGTTTCGATGGTATCAGGGGACACACCCCTGCTTACCAATTCATCACCATAATCACTGGCCAATATCCAGGTACCTTCTATACCTGCATCACCTATCTGGACGATGATGTCGCCGGGATTTGAACCTGATGTGAAAATCGGTCTGTCCGTCAAACCCATAACAGTAGTGGTGATAAGCGGTTTTGTTATATCGTCAACAAACTCTGTGTGTCCTCCGATTATACCTATTTCAAGTAGTTTAGCAGCTTCTCTTAATTCACCCATAATAGTTGATATTTGATCCTGTGAATAATCTTCGGGAAACTGTATTGTTGGAAGCGCCCACCTAGGTCTCGCACCACTTACTGCTACATCATTAGAAGGGATATGTAACGCCAACCATCCTATGTTCTTTGCCGCACCGGATATAGGGTCAGGATGTACAATAAGAAACTCATCACCTATGCTAATCACAGCTGCATCCTCACCATATTCGGGTCCTTTGATAATTTGTGAATCTTTTACTTCGTCGGAAAAAAACCTTTCAAGGAACTCTCTCGGTAGTTTAGGCATGTTCTCACATATTGAGCGGGACAGTCTTCATTACCCTTTCAACCTGCTCGGCCATATCGTCGGCACCACTTGATATTAATGAGATCACCGACTTTCTATAGTTCTCAGCTACACCCGTTTTATTACCGGATCTTTCCTGCAGCTTTGCCATTGAAAAGTAAACAAGACCTAGGGCGTATGAAGAATTGATCTTATGATAGATAGTGATAGACCTGTTGAAATTTCGTTCTGCTTCTTCGTTTTTATCCATTTTAGCATATGCTTGACCCAACAATGCATAGCTGTATGCCTCTTCTTCATCGATATCGAGGAAATTAAAAATCTCCTGCGCTTCTTCTGCATTTGTTATAGCTTTATTTGCCTCTCCTTTCTCTATGTAGCATTCAGTCAAGGTTAAAAGAGCTAATCCCTTGAGGTGATTGTATCCAAATTGCTCGCATGTATCGACGGCTTCCTTTAGGAACTCTTCGGCACCTTCCAGTTCTCTCAATACTTTGTAGAAGGAGCCGATATCGTGCAGCCCTCCTGCTCTCTTATAGGTTTCTTCTATAAGTCTCCACGACTTCATACCTTTCTCCAGATATTTCAATGCTGTTCTCAGATCACCGCTTTCTTTTTCTAGTTTAGCGGATAAAAGATATAATGTTGTTAATAGTGAATAATCATTCTGCTCCTCAAGTAAAGTAATAGCCTTTTTAAGAGACTTTCTAGCTTTTTCAAAGCTGCCCTGCCTGCTGTATATATTGGATAATTTTTGATATATATTTCCCAGAAGGGCCTCTCGGTTTCTTCCCACATTATGAGTGCATTCAACAGCCGACTCGTATTGCTCAATAGCCAATTCGTATTTTTTCTGTTCCTCCATCACCGCCGCTATACCCATATGTGCTCTTGTTTTTATCTCCTCATCGGTACATAGTTCCAATATATCATTGTAAGAGACTATGGCCTCTTCAAGTTCGTTAATTGTACGGTATGCTTCAGCCTTCCAAAATCTCATAATACCTTCTTCATCTTTTTTATCTGTTGGAACATCTATACTTTCTATCTCGTTAATCAATTGCCTGCTATACCCGGACGATATTATGTCCTCTGCGTATTCGTGCAAGCCTTTTAAGAAGCCTTCGACATCTCCGGCCCTCACTGAGTGATATAGAAACTCAATTTCATCTTCTACCGTCTTACCGGGTATAACATAATAATACTCTTCAGCAAAGGAATGCAGTATCTCCTTTTCCTCTATCCATAGCCGGCTTCCTACCCGATCCACTACAAAATCGTGCAGAAGCACTTTGTCTTCAACGGTGCGTGAAAGTAATGGAGTTTGTAATAATTCATTAAATAGGTATTTGTTAACCTCGCCCACCTTAATTATCTCCGACCTTTCAACCGGAAGACGGTGTATTGACATATAAGCAGTAGCGATGAACTCTTCGGGGGTGAGTTTGCTTTCTAACACTACGTCGAGAACGATGTCACAACCTTCGTCCAGATCGTATGCTTTACCTAATTCTACGAACATAGGCTTGGTACATTCATCGTAATCCAGGCTCAATGTATCCATACCGATTTTTTCCACAATTTCTTGTGAACCCATGCCTGGTTTTCCTGACAATAATATCTTAGTTTTTTTTATTTCTTTGATATTATCGCATATCATGTATACCAAGTCGGATATACTTTCATTCCTGTCTAGATCCTCAATGATGATAACCGCATCGGAAAGATGGTTTAGATCAGATATCAATGCCCTCAAAGCCTCTTTAAAGGTGATGTTTTTGGATGCATCCAAATATGCGTATAGTTTATGCTCACCTGTTGATGATAAAAAGTTAGCCAGGTGATCCCAGAGGTGTCTCTGAGTGTACCAATCTCTAATTTTAAAATAAAAGATGTTTTGTTTTTCAATAATAGAGTGTACAAATTTGGTTAGAAGAGTCGTTTTTCCTGAGCCTTCCTCACCTAGAACCATATAAACCTTTTTTTCCCCTGACCACCACCCGATCAAGTCGTCATATCCTTCTGGATCTACATTAGTATTTTCGGCGATATGGTGAAGATAGGCCACCTTGGGAATATCGCTTTTAGACTTAATCATCTTGAAGATGCCCTGCTCCATGTGTAGTATTATATCGAGTAATCTGTACCTTGTGTGGAAGTACATGTTTATATCCTTTGCCTGTACTTCTTTTTTCGCACCGTCTATTTCTATTTTAACCGGAAGGTGGGCCATCTTACTCCTAATATTTCTGGCCTCCTCGATACCTTTCTCTGTAAGAAAATATGCCTTTAGACGTTGTTTTTTGCCTTTTACCCTGGTTGTTTTTTCATAAATTAACCCTTCATCCACCAGATTCCTTACGGCATAGGATATGGTATTTTGTTTGGAGCCTGTCCTCTCGGCCATACCCTCTTGTGTCATTTCAATAGGTCTCGGATACCTATCTTTGACGGAAAAGAACTCAAGGAGATTAACAAGAACCTTTTCTTTAGTTGTGAATTCCTTGCTCATATACAGGGACATAATACGTAGGAGGTATAAGTAAATATTGATATATCAAGAAAGTGTTTAATAACAAGTACTTGAAGGCAAGCTTTATTTCTAACCTATTATATGCCCCGGAGATAACTTGGAAGAAAGAGCAAAAGAGATCGCAAAAAAGCTTTTGAAATGCAAAAAGGTACACATCGTGTCACACATCGATGCGGACGGTATCACATCCGCCAGTATTGCTTATCGGGCATTGAAGAGGGCGGGCAAGGAGGTGAGCTACCAGTTCATCAAACAGCTGGAGGGGGATGAGATCGAAAGGTTCAGGGAAGAGAACCATGAGATGATATGGTTCACTGACCTCGGAAGCGGCCAGCTTGATTCCCTTACCGGTATCGACTGTGTGATAACGGACCATCATGAACCCAGGGGTAATGCGGGGATACCTTCGGGGATGCACAGGGGAAACATACTCAGTTACTGCAATAACACCATCCTGGAGCTCAACCCCCATCGCTACGGGCTTGACGGTTCCACCGAACTTTCCGGCGCCGGCGCCACGTACCTGGTTGCCAGGGAGCTCGGGGATAATAAGGACCTTTCGAAACTGGCCATAATAGGGGCCGTCGGCGATCTTCAGGCGTCCAGAGAGGGAAGGCTGGTGGGTAAGAACAGGGAGATATTAGCGGAGGCAACCGACAGCGGGTACATCGATGCGAGGAAGGACGCATCCTTCTACGGGCTCGAGAGCCGGCCCTTGCAGAAGCTACTTCAGTACGCCAGTGACCCGCCGCTTCCTGGATTATCCGGTGACGGAACGGCGTGCATGGATTTTCTTACCGAGTTGAACATACCGCTGAAGGAAAATGATAGGTGGAGGATGTGGTATCAACTTAGCAAGGAAGAGAAGAGGAATATCCTGTCGGCCGTAGGCAAAAGGATGCTGCGGTACGGTTACCCTCCGTCCTATGTGGAATCGTTGGTTGGCGAGGTATATACCTTCCCGGACGAGGAATGGGGAGGTATGGTCCACGAGGCGAAGGAATTTTCCACCCTGCTCAATTCGTGCGGCCGTTACCGCAAGGGGGATATCGGGTTGGAGATATGCCTCGGTGACAGGGACGAGTACTACAAGAAGGCCATGAACCTGCTCAGGGGGCATCGACAGGTCCTTGTGGACTGTATGAAGGTGGTCAAGGACACGGGCATCGAGAAGATGGAGAATCTCCAATATTTCCACGGTGAAGATCGCATCCCCGATACTGTTATAGGGACCGTGGTGGGGATGATGCTGGGCTCCGGCGAGGTAGATAACAGCCTACCCATGCTCGGATTCGTGGAGTCGGTGGAAAAGGAAGGACTTAAGGTATCCTCCAGGGGAACGAAGGAGATGATCGATAAAGGGCTGGACCTGTCTGTGGTGATGTCGGAATGCTCCAAAAAGCTTGGGGGCGAAGGTGGCGGGCACAACATCGCCGCCGGTGCGTTCATACCCGAGGGAAGCGAGGATGAATTTTTGGCTCTTGCGGACAAGATGATAAAGAGACAGTTCGGTTAGCCTTCGTCGAATATGGTGATCCTTGGTTTTTTGGCCTTATACCGCCGAATAACTCGTGATAACCTCCTCAAAACCTTCATTGTAAATGACCTCCTTTCCGTGTATTCATCCTACAGTTTTCTCTCCTTTTCCTTAAGGCGTTTTTCTTCTTTATATACCAGTATAGACGTTAACGCAGAGTATGCACCTATGAAGTCAAAACAACCACGGTTAAAAACTCATCCTGTCAGTGCACAAAACTTGGGCTATAATTACCTATAGATTTTTTTTCGATGGTCGATCAGTGTTATTTGTATTCTTTTTTCCTGTTCAAGTATATCGGCTATTACCCTGTAATCTCCAATCCTTAATCTATAATCGGTTCTTCCTGTCAATCTTTCAAAATAACGATGTGGGTTTGATTTTGTTGACATTATCTTATCCCATATCCTTTTAGCGATCGCTTTCTCCGCTTTTTCTAAAAAATCGACCGCCTTGGGATCGAAAACCACACCATACATTTAGAAACCGAGCCTTTTTCTCGCCTCTTCCTCGGTTACAAAATCTCCCCTTTTAATTCTTTCCCTCGCCTTCTCTATGGCAAAAATAGCTTCGTTGCTTAATTCAGGGTGTTCTTTGAGATTTTTTACAATGTAAACCATCTTCCGGATCACTTCGTCGTAACTCTCATTCTTATATTCCCTGAACTGATCCAATTCATGTTTGGTGTCCCTGTGAACCTTTATGGTCGTAGCATCCACGTTTATCACGTTATACTATGGTATACCAAAGTATTTATAGCTTTCGACAAAGTGCTAGAGTTAAATTCCGTATAACGTTCAGGGATATGAGAAATGCGTAGCATTTGGAGAAGTCAGTGAAGGTCACCCTCTTAGTTATATCATCATTAGCGCAGTTGTCCCTGATCTCTTACAATGGATAAGTGCGGACCTATGAAAATGGCAAACACCTACATCTCAAATCCATACCCAAGGGAAGCTTGGCCCTGGCCGACAGGATGATAAAGAGACAGTTCGGTTAGCTTTCGTCCAGCAATCGCCTGAATCCGTTCTCGTCGAGTACGGTTATCTCCAGGACACCCAAATTTTGATCAATATTTCAATATTTCCATTGTAAACGAATAACTAATTCAATTTTTCATCCTACAGTTTTCTCTCCTTTTCCTTGAGACATTTTTATCCTTTATACCCCAGAAAAGGCATGAACGCAGAATATGCACCTATGAAGGTAGCCACAATTCCGATTATCTTTAAAGGTTCGCCCAAAGATAGAACATACCCTGCAATGAGCAAAATCACACCGACTACCATAACAACGGACCCTATGTAAAGAATATAATTGTACGTTGTCTTATCCAATCGGTAAGATCTCTTTTTCAGAATCATGGTCCAGGATTCCGTGCCCTCTTTCTTTTTCCACCGCATAATAAAAATAAAACCGATAATTGCCATGCAAAACAGGAAGACCAATAACGTAATTAACGCTGCATTTTTGATATCGTTAAAAATACTTGGAATCTGTGGTTGTGAATCGTTTTCTTCATCGTTTATGTTAAACAGGCCTTCCGAATGAAGATTCCCAAGGGTTGATCCGGTGTAAATGGTTCTAGCGGAGCATACCGTTGACGATAAGGTTAAAACTAATACTGCTATTAAAAGGCAGAATAGCCTCTTGGTATTCTCACTTTTCATCGTTCATTGTCACCATGTATTTTCTTTGAACATTTTCCAAACCATCTTCCTTGATCCATCCAACTAATTTGGAGGATATATCTTCAATTTCATTATCGATATCTTTGGGTACGAAATCATATATGCCTTCTTCTGTAGTAGCATAATAATAGTTACAATCAGGACATCCCAGAGCGTCATCCAATGATACGGTACAACTTGGGCATCTTAATGATCCTCTTATATTGAAATTCTTTTACATTTTATACTACCTTTGATGAACTTAAAAAGTAGTAGTATCTATTGTTGTTTCATACGGATAAATACCTTTCTTCGATGATCTTTCCGAATTCATCTTCATCGAGTACGGTGATCCCCAGCCCCCTTGCCTTATCCAGCTTGGAGCCCGGGTTATTTCCAACCACCACGTAGTCGGTTGAGCCGCTGATGCTCGAAGTTACCCTGCCACCGTGCCGCTCTATGATCTCGGCAGCCTCGTCCCTGGTAAAGCTCTCCAGGGCACCGGTGAGTACGAATCTTTTGCCTTCCAGGAACCGCTCCGCTTCCTCTACCTCGGCTTCCATCTTCACACCCGCCTCTTTCAGACGTTCTATCATCTCTCTGTTACGCTCATCTTCGAAGAAGGAAACGATACTTTCGGCTATCTTGGGGCCGATCTCATCGATCTCTTCCAGTTCGTTCCGGTTGGCTTCCATTATACTGTCCAATGTACCGTAATTTTCCGCAAGTACATTAGCCGCCCGCTTTCCCGCGTACTTGATACCCAGGCCCTGAACCACCCTAGCCAGCCCCTGTTCTTTGCTGCCTTCGATGGCCTTGAGTATATTTCTCGCGGACTTGTCCGCCATCCTCTCCACCGAGACCAGCTGGATCTTGCCCAACCGGTAAATATCTGCGATACTCTTCACTGCACCCTTATCCACCAACTTACCCAGAAGCTTCGGCCCCAGGCCCTCGATGTCCATGGCGTCCCGGGAGCCCCAGTACTCGAGCCGCTGTTTTAACTGTGCCGGGCACTGGGCGTTCACGCACCTGCGGGCCACCTCGTCCTCCAGCCTTGTGGCCCTGGAACCGCATATGGGGCATTCCCTGGGCATCTCGAATATTTTCTGGCTGCCGTCCCTTTTTTCAGCTATCACCTTGACAACCTGGGGTATTATCTCACCCGCTTTCTCCACCAGTACGGTATCTCCAACACGCACGTCCTTCCGCTCTATCTCGTCCTCGTTGTGCAGGGATGCCCGGGAAACCGTGGTTCCCGACAGGAGAACTGGTTCCAGTATGGCCACCGGTGTTAGCTTTCCTGTTCGGCCCACCTGTACTTCTATATCATTTATCACCGTTGTCTTTCGTACCGCAGGATACTTGTAGGCAATGGCCCAACGGGGGTGCTTCGAGGTGGCACCCAGTCTTTCCTGATGCTCCAGGTCGTTCACCTTGATAACGATACCATCGATCTCGTAGTTCAAATCTTTCTTTTTATCTTCCCAGTGGTCGATGTAGTCCAGGGCCTCCTGTATTCCCGATACTTTGGCTTTATTTTCATTGACCCTGAATCCCGCCTTTCTCAATTCATCCATACATTCCCGATGAGTTTTCAGTTCTACATCGGGATGATGACTAAGATGGTACACGAATATATCCAGGGGCCGCTCGGCTACCACCCTGGGGTCCTTCTGCCTTACCGTACCGGCGGCGGCGTTTCTGGGATTGGCGAAGGGTTCTTCGCCTTTTTTAAGCCGCTCTTCGTTCATTGCGTCGAATTCGTCCCTAGGCATGTAAACTTCGCCTCTGACTTCGATATCACTCAGCACGGTTTCGTCGGTTAGTTTAAGAGGGATGCTGCGGATAGTTTTAAGATTGGTAGTTATATCTTCACCCATTACACCGTCTCCCCGGGTGGCACCCCTCTCCAGTAATCTATTGCCGTAGAGCAATGCCACACCGAGACCGTCCATCTTCAGCTCCATAACGTATTCTACATCATCCACCCCCAGGCCCCTGCAAACACGCTCATGGAACTCTTTCAATTCATCATGGTTGTAAGTATTATCAAGGCTCAGCATGGGTGTTTTGTGTTCGACGCCTTGGAATTGTACGGTATCCATGGGAGCGATTCGTTGAGTCGGAGAATCCGGAGTGACGAGGTCGGGATACCTTTCCTCCAACTCCTTGAGCTCCTCCATCAACATATCGTATTCGTAATCGCTTATCTCCGGATCGTCTTCCACGTAGTATTTGCGGTCGTGATACCGTATTTCTTTTCTAAGCTCTGCGATGCGTTCTTTGGCTTCTTCCTTGGATTCAACCATTTTTACGGCCCTCCAGTAATTTTATCAGCTGTTCGTAAGAATATGTATTGATAACATCCTCACTCTCCAACCATGCCCGCCTGGCAACACCTACTCCGTACTTCATGAACTCCAGGTGCTGCAAATCGTGGGCGTCGGTACCTATGGATATTTTTGCCCCGGCCTCCATGGCCTGCCGTGCGTCGAGGGAGTCAAGGTCAAGACGTATAGGGGACGCGTTTATCTCAAGGGCTACGTCGTATTCCACCGCTGCAGATATGATCTCGTTCATGTTCACCGCATAGGGTTCCCGCTCGCCTATCTTTCTGCCGGTGGGATGGGCGAATATATCGATCAGGCCAGTGCTGAAGGCTTCCTTTATTCGGGAGGTCTGTTCCCTTGCATCCATTGCAAAGTTGGAGTGCACCGCCCCCAGGACTATATCCAATCCCTCCAAAACACTGGAATCCATGTCCAGGCTGCCGTCCTTCTTTATGTCAACTTCTATACCGTTGAGTATCCTAACATCGGTGTTCTCCCGTACACCACGGATCTCTTCCATACGCTCTTCCAGTTCCCTTGCGGTAAGCCCGTTGGCGATGGTAAGGCCCTGGGAATGGTCGGTTATTGCGATATACCCGTAACCCCTGTTCTCCGCCTCACGCACCATCTCTTCCATGGTATTCCGGCCGTCGCTCCAGTTGGAGTGCATCTGGAGGTCCCCCTTGATGTCATCCATTGTTACAAGCTCCGGTAACTTACCTTCAAGGGCGGCGTCTATCTCACCGTGGTCCTCCCTCAACTCCGGTGGTATCCACGCCATACCCAGGGTTTCGTAGATAGCTTCTTCGGTCTCTCCGGCTACCCTTTCATCCGAATCTTTGCCAAAAAGACCGTATTCATTCAGTTTGTAACCCTTGTCTATGGCATACTGCCTTAACCGTACGTTGTGTTCCTTGGAACCGGTGAAGTACTGCAGTGCGGCACCGAAGCTATTACCATCGACAACCCGTACATCTGCCTGGATACCACCTATCAGGCGCACGCTGGTCTTTGTTTCACCCCTGGCCAGGACTTCCTCCACATGGGGAAATCCGACCATGGCATCCATTATCGCCTCGCTATCTCCTGCTGCAAGTATGTCTATATCACCGATGGTTTCCTGCCATCTCCTGAGACTCCCGCATGTTTCTATCCTATCCGCATCGTCCCCGATGTGCTCGATTATCTCCTGTGCCAGGGGTATCATCTCGTGCATCAGATGCCTGCCGGATACCGCTTCGAGCATGCCGATACCCCTGAGTATCTTTTCCTCCGTTCTCCCTCCGAAGCCCTTCAGTTCGGCTATTTCACCTGCTTCGGCTTTCTTTCTCAACCTTTCAAGGTCTTCCACATTCAGTTCGTCGTACAGTTTCTTTGCCTTCTTGGGGCCGATATCGGGCACCCGCATCACATCTATGAGACCTTTTGGGGTCTCTTCGTAGAGTTTGTCGAGGTACTCCAGTTTACCGGTTTTGATTATCTCGATTATCTTATCCTCGATTGCCCTACCGACCCCTTCGATATCCTGTAAATTTCCTTCGTCGTAATATTCCGCAAGGTCCACCTTCATGGATTCTATGTTCCTGGCGGCACGGGTATATGCCCTGGGCTTGAAGGAAACCCCTTGGAGCTCAAGAAGGTCCGCTATCTCGTACAGGATGTCGGCGACCTTTCTGTTTATCATGGATGCGTATACCGATAGAGGTAATTTAAGATTGTTGACGGTCGAGAAGATTTTTCGGTAATATCGGTCTATTTCGATGTGAACTGCGAACGGTAATCGCAGATAACGAAAATATCGTAAGGGAGAACATCACAAGATTAATACTCATCCACCTTTTCAGTAAGGCAATGAGATACTCGTTGGTGGTACTGATGTCCGCTGGCATAGACTCGCCGGTAGCGGCCCACATGCTTGCTGAGAGCGGAGCGGATGTGATACTTCTGCATATGGATACGAGACCGTTCACAGATGACCGAACCATGGAAAACGTCCGCTCGCTTGTGGATAGGTTGAGGGCGCATCATCCGGGTATTGCGGCTTATACAGCCGAATTCGGCGAAGTGGAGAAGGAGATCGCCGGTAAGGCGAATCCGAGGTACCAGTGCATACTGTGCAAACGCATGATGTACCGTGCAGCCGCTAAACTGGCCCGTGATATAGAAGCGGATGCCGTCGCTACCGGTGAAAGCTTGGGGCAGGTGGCGTCCCAGACACTTTCCAACCTTGTGGGCGAGGATGACGCTGTCCATATGACGGTGCACCGACCGCTCATAGGTCTGGACAAGAACGAAGTAGTTGAGATCGGAAGAGAGATAGGCACGTATGAGATATCGATACAACCTGCGGTATGCTGCATGCTCACACCGGACGGGCCAAAGTTATCATGTAAAAAGGATGATGTGCTAAGTGAAGAAGAGAAATTGGACTGGGAGAAACTTATTGACGCACTGGTGTTCAAAACCATAGGTGAAGTTTGATGTATCGTATGGTAAAGCCCTGTTCGGATTCCGGTGCCTTCGTTGCCGAACCTAAAGGTAAGGTTAGGCTGGATATGACCTTGTGTGAAAAGAAATTTCGTGAAAAAGGCTATACCGTCAAATTCTCTTCAAAAGTCATCCTGTTGATAGAGGATACGACGGAACATATAGAAGTGGGGGTATACCCCTCAGGAAAGTTGCTGTTCAAGAGCACGGAACAAGAAGTTGTCAACAAACTGTTTGAATCCATTAGACCCGTTATGGAAAAATGTATTTGAAGGTCTGGGTGGAAAAAGAACGTCTTCGGAACAAGATCAAAACCTTTTTCGTAAAAACATATATCTATAATAACTCCCCTTGTTACAATGAAAATATGCCTTTAATCGAAGAGAGAATAGATGGATTCAAAACGAGGGTAAAAGATTTGTACGGAAATGGGTTGAAGATATTCTACTTTATGGTTCTTATGCAAGAGGAGAAGCGATAGAACACTCGGACATAGATATAGCAGTAATTCTGTCAGGGGATGTTAAAAAGGGAGAGGGAATGCCCGCATGAAAGAGATCAAAAATCTCATAAAAAGGGCGAAGAAATATCTCGATAGCAGCAAGTTATTGTACGAATCCGGTGATTACGAATCATCGGTATCCCGGGATTATTACGCCATGTTCTACGCATCGGAAGCCGTTCTTCTTACAATAGATAAAACTTACTCTTCGCACAAAGGTATTATCTCCAGCTTTGGTAAGTATTTCGTGAAAACAAATATATTCCCGAGATGGATGGGTAGGGAGTTAAATCGTGGTTTTGAGAAAAGACAATTGGGAGATTACGAATACACTTTCGTAATTTCTAATAGTGAGGCAGAGGAACTGCATATAAGTGCTGAAAAGTTTGTGACAGAGGTTATATAGTATTTGAACGAAAAGAACTACTTATGATCTATTTGGTTCTATATCCGAAAGCTATCCAATGTACTCTTTCACTACCTCTAAGAACTTTTTTGCTTCATTCAGGGTATTGTAGAGATAGAAAGATGCCCGGGTTCCCCCTTGTATCCTATTTTCGTTGTACCAAGAATGAACGCACTGCATGCCGCCTCTTGTGAGTATACCTTGTTCTTCCAGCAAAAGGGCTACTTCGTGCGGGCCGAGTTCATCGATGTAAAAATTGAATATGCCGCTTCTTTCGGACGCTTCTTCAGGACCGATTATTTTTACGTATCCCATTAACTCCTTGGTAACGTATTCGTTTAGCTCGGTTTCGTGATTTTGTATGTTTTCCGTGCCTATATCCGTTAGATAATCAACGGCGGTCTTGACGGCGAAGAGGCTCGCGTAATTTTGCTGACCGCTTTCGAATTTTTGCGGACGGTCTTGAAGAACCACTCCCCGGGACGTGGTGTTCTTTACCCCGCCTCCTCCGTAAAGTAATGGCTCCATATCTTCCAGTAGATCTTTTTTACCGTAGAGAACGCCGACGCCGGTGGGGCCTATCATCTTGTGCACCGAAAATGCCATCAAATCCACATCAATTTTTTTTACGTCCACCGGGCGGTGAGGGACGCTCTGTGCAGCGTCCAGCATGAAGAGTCCGCCGTGGTCATGAACCACTTCGGCTATTTCTCTTGCGGGTATAGTGGAGCCGTCGAGATTGGACGTGTGAACCATGGAGACCAATTTAACCTTCGGGCTCATGTTTTCTTTAAAGGCCTCGATATCGAAGTCGCCCTTGTCGGTTGGGACTTGTCGATAGATTGTTCCTGTAGTCTCATGTAGTTTTATCCATGGAACCAGATTACTGTTGTGCTCCTTGTCCGTAGTCAGAACGACATCTTCTTTTTTGAATCCTAAACCCCGGGACACCAGGTTGATGCCTTCCGTGCAGTTCTTGGTGTAAATTATTTCATCTGCTGATTCGGCGTTTAGCAATTCCCGGAGGGAATCTCTACCTGCTTCTATCCTACGCTGCAGTTCCGTGGAAAGTGAATGGGTGCTCCTTCCACTGCATACCGAGTATTTTTCGTAATATTCACTTACCGCATCGGTTACCTGACGTGGTTTTAGGCCGGTGCAGGCGTTATCGAGGTATATCCAGTCGTTTACAATGGGAAAATCCTTTCTTATTTTAGATACATTCATTTCATCTACCCACGTACTCCGAGTAAAGTGCTTTAGCTTTATTTATATCGTCTGTACCCTTAACTATCAATCGGCCGTCCTTAAAAAGGTTCAATTCGTGTTCTTCCAAAGGTATCTTCAGCATCGAATCTCCCATCAACCTTGATCGGGGGTATCTATCCGCGATAGCTCCGAGGTCAAGTATAATTTCTTCTCCGGGAGACACCTGCACGGAATTTCTTCCACACAGTTCCACCACCAGATCTTCTTCCTCGTCAAGGTATGTAAAATCGTGTTTTCCACAGCATGGGCAGTCGCTGTTCCTGGACACAAATGTAAGTTCGTATTCGTTCTTCCAGAGGTCCACGGTGAGCATCTCCCTTCTTATTTCAGCTTTCAACAGTATCTTTACAGCTTCGGTTGCCGCAATGTTCGCCATGACCCGGGGTATGCTGAAAAGTACTCCCGCCGTGGCACATGTTTCTAGGCTACCCGCTTTCGGTTTCTTCGGAAGTAAACATCTCAAACACGGACCCTCGCCCGGTGTGACGTTCATGGTCATACCGTATGTGCCCAGGATAGCGGTGTATATCCATGGTATGCCATGTTTTACACACGCGTCGTTGATAATGTAGCGGGCTTTCATGTTGTCGGTACAGTCCATTACTATGTCCGCCTCGTTGATCGTATCTTCTATGTTGTTCCTGTTGATGTCGGTAACCAGCGTTTTCAGTTTTACATCGGAATTCACTTTCTTCAACCGTTTAAACATGACCTCGGCCTTTGGCTTACCGATATCATCTTCGCTATATACCGTCTGTCTTTGAAGGTTGGACATTTCCACGAAGTCCCTATCGATAAGGGTTACATTACCTACACCACATCTCACCAAGGCATCTGCCGTTACGGAACCCAGTCCACCGAGTCCGATAATAACGACATGTCCCTGGCCTATACGTTTCTGACCTTCCTCACCCACTTCCTTGAGCACCGTCTGCCGGGAGTATCTATCCATGTACGGTAATCACCCCGAAGATAAATATAATTTTGGCCGATGCTCCTCGCACAACCGACCATCCACCTGGCTGTCGATAAGCTCTTCCTGCCAGTGTGAGTTGTACAGGGGACAACCCCTTTTCGAACAAAACGGTTTACCCGTATGCCTCCACATTATCGTTTGAAGTGCATAGGAGGTTACAGCCTTACTCATTCTATCGTCGCCGTACCCCATGTAGGGTACGTTACAAGCTTCATTGTCTTCCATGTAATACGCCCTCGGCCTGGCGGGACCCTGTACAATACCGCCTGTGGATATAACCGACGGCACCGAATGAAGAACCGTTCGTATATGATACCGATTATCACCTTTCTCCAGTGTCCCGATCAAACGTGAAGTGACGACAATATTGTGATCAGGGATACTTTCCACAGGTAGATGATCCAACATCACATGTAGAAGCTTCCAGCCGTCGTAGATTATACCTCTAACATGTTTACCGGCGAGCATCCTTTTTTCTACGTCTATTTCCACAGGTAGGGGGGAGCGGAAAATCCTTGATTCCAGACTGGCTATCCTTGTGCGTGCGATCTTTTCAGGCGTACTTTCTCTTCCGTATTCTCTGAATATACCTCCCTTTACCTTCACATCCTTTCCCGTATATTTCTCCAATTCGTTGGCTATGTAATCGTGGTCCAGGTTTTCGATGGTTTCGTCGATGTGTAGTATTATACGCCCATAGGGCATCTCAGCCGAGCATCTCATCAGTTATCTTCGCCCCCCTACGCCCGGACATGAGCATTGATCCGAAGGTAGGGCCCATCCTGGGCAGACCGAAGGTGGTGGAAACCGCCATCCCGGTTACCACAAGACCATCGTGGACCCTGCCTGTATGCTCTACCACCAGGTCCTCGGATTCCTCCACCCACATACCGCCGAAACCTCTCGTCTTCAGTAGACCGCGTTCCTCCATCTTCCTTACCACGCAGGCATCGTGACCGGTAGCGTCGATGACCACCTTGCACTCCAACGCGATGGGGTCGACACAGGTAAGCTGTCTCGGCAGACTGGATACGGGGGTCCAGTTAACTACCACACCACCTATCCTATCTTTTCCGCGAAACACCACATCGTCGAATTCCGTCATGTTCAGTATGTGCACACCCTCGTCGCATGCCGAGGCTATCAACTTCGAACAGGCGTGAGGGCCCAGTGCCGTGTAAAGATTACCCTGTTTTTTGTACGGTATCCCCAGTTCGTCCAATATCTCCTCGCCGGGATGTCTTACAGTAACGGTGTTCATCAGAAAACCACCCAGCCAGAATCCGCCGCCAAGATAATTGTTCCTTTCGATCACCAGTACGTTCCGGCCTTTGATGGCGAGATCACGGGCGGCCATGAGTCCGCTGGGCCCTCCACCGATGACCACCACTTCGGAATCCGCATGCTCCTCCATGAGATTTCCGAATTCCTTCACTATAGCTCTCGTAACATCCTTTTCCGTGGCTCTTTCAAACATGTACCCCGGAATATAACGGCGATATATAACTTTTTTGAAAGACCGAGATATTGCATATGGTGTGTTCTCGGAATATAACACAGCATAGTGGAAATGTTTAAATATAACGGTGCGATATCACGGCGTGATATTATGGGTATTCGCTCAAGCATAATAGAAACCATCGGGAATACACCTCTGGTAAAATTGAATCGAGTGACAGAAGGTATCGATGCCACAATCGCAGTCAAACTGGAATATCTTAATCCCGGTGGAAGTGTAAAGGACCGAATAGGGGTGGCTATGATCGAAGATGCTGAAGAAAAAGGACTTATAAAGCCTGGTGGCACTATCGTAGAACCCACTTCGGGAAACACAGGTGTCGGGCTGGCTTTAGCGGCCCAAAATAAAGGTTATAATTTGATATTTACCATGCCTGATAAAATGAGTCGAGAGAAGGTGAAGATTCTTCGAGCTTTGGGGGCAGATGTGATTATTACGCCCACGGATGTTCCTCCCGAGGATTCAAGAAGTTACTACAGTGTGGCCAAACGTATTCTCAAAGAAAAAACTAATTCCTTTTCACCGAATCAGTACTTCAATGAGATTAACCCACGAACTCACTATGAGACAACAGGTCCCGAAATCTGGAGAGATACGGATAATAAGATCACTCACTTCGTTGCAGGGATGGGTACAGGAGGGACTATAACCGGCGTGGCAAGGTATTTAAAGGAAAGAAATAAGAATATAAAAATAATTGGTGTGGATCCTGAAGGATCTTTATATCATCACAAGTACAACAACAACGAAGGTGAAGTCTATTCTTATTTCATAGAAGGTATAGGTGAAGATTTCATCCCTGAAACCATAGATTTGAACTTGATTGATGATATCGTAAAGGTTACTGATAAAGAGGCTTTTCATATGGCACGAAGGCTTATCAGAGAAGAAGGTATTTTATGTGGATCTTCCTCAGGGGCGGCTGTTGCCGGTGCATTGAAATTAATAGAACTAGTCCCTGAAGACCTAGTAGTCATTTTGATCCCCGATACTGCAAGAAACTACTACAGCACCCTTTTGAACAACGATTGGCTCCGAGATAAAGGTTTCAACGGTGGTCTACCTTGACATCGAATGAAGTTAAAGAAATATACGAAAAAACTGCCGAGGATTATGATCGATGGGTGATTCCTTGCAAAAAATGTCAGTATATCATGTTGATCGAGGCCCTTGATCTTCGAGGAAACGAAGCCGGAATCGATGTTGGGTGCGGACCCGGTGAACTAACTCGTACTCTTGGAAAGAGATTGGATCGGGGATATGTATTTGGCCTAGACATTTCAAACAACATGATTGAATTAGCCAAAAAAAGAACTGAAACAGAGGGGTTAAGAAATGTATCATACATCAATGCAGACTACTCTGAAATGAATTATACAGATATATTTGATGTATGTGTGAGCTCTTATCTATTCCACTGGCTCGATGACCCAATAATATTCCTTAAATGGGTGAGAAATTCGCTTAAAGAAAATGGCAAAATCGGTTTGATATCCCCTTCACCGGAATGGTATTGGGAAGTACAGGAAGCTTACCGAGTTGTGATGGATAAATATAATCTAAAGACCAGAGAGATCGTGGGTCGACGTATTTATCAACTTGACGACATTGAAAATTACTTTGAAAAAGAAGGATTTTCGATACAATCCATCAACAAATTTTCATTTAAGGAAAACACTTCGATCGAAACCTGCCTTCAGAGGGTAAATGCTAAAAGTGACCGCCAATATTTTTCAGACTTATCCAAGAAGCTAAAAAAAGAAGCTGTAGATAGCCTCATGGTAGAACTCATGAAAAATACAAAAAAACTTGTTACAACGGAATCTGGTTACATAGTGATAGCCAGTAGGATGTGAAAAAAATGGAATTTGAAACAAATGCAATACATATCGGAGATGAGCCTGAAAGAACACTACACGGAGACGTTGTGTCACCTATACATCTTTCAACAACATTTGCAAAAATAGGTATAGATGATATAGAAAAAGGGTATGTTTATACACGCACCTCAAATCCCACCAGAGATAATCTTGAAAGGAAACTGGCGTCTTTGGAAGGTGCCGGATATTCACTCGCCTTTAGCTCCGGATCGTCAGCCCAAACTACCTTTCTCCTAGCAATGCTAAAAAAAGGAGATCATATCGTGGCCTTTGATGACCTTTATGGAGGGACTAAAAGAATTTTCCATGAGGTTTTGGGTAATTTTGGAATCGAGGTTTCATATGTCGATGCAACCAAGGTAAATGAAATCGAATCTGCTCTTAGAGAAAATACAACGTTGGTATGGATAGAGAGCCCAACCAATCCACTAATGAAGATGGCGGATATATCTACAATCGCGAAAATTTGTAAAAAAAAATGTGTGAAATTGTTGGTCGACAATACCTTTATGAGCCCATTTTATCAGCGTCCTATAGAATTAGGGGCCGATGTAGTACTATATAGTACTACGAAATACATGTGTGGTCATTCCGACAGTCTCGGAGGCGCACTGATGACAAATGATGAAAAGATATACAAAAAACTTGCATTCTATCAGAACGCCATTGGTGCCGTACTCTCTCCATTTGACTCCTGGTTGGTAATGAGAGGATTAAAGACCTTGGGTTTAAGAATGGAAAGGCATGATAAAAACGCACTGGAAGTAGCCCGATGGTTAGAGAATCATCCAAAAGTTAGAAGGGTGCTTTACCCTGGATTGAAATCACACCCTCAGCACAGTTTGGCGGTTCGACAAATGGATGGGTTCGGAGGTATGTTATCCTTCGAAATGGAAGGCACATTGGATGAAGCAAGAAAATTTGTGGAATCCCTGGAGGTCTTTGCCCTAGCCGAAAGTTTGGGGGGTGTTGAAGGATTGATTGAAATACCTTCACTGATGACACATTCATCTGTCCCTGCGAAAGATATGAAAGATATTCCGGAAACCCTGATCCGAGTATCGGTGGGTATAGAGAACATCAAGGATATAATCGAAGATATGGAAAGGGCTTTCAATTCATTCTGTTCCATCGCAAAATTGAGGTGAACCTTCAACTCCCTGTCCCTTTTTCAGGAATTGGCACGGACCACACATGGATATGTTCTTCCCATCGATCTTACCGGAAGCGATGTCCTTGGCCATTTCCTCGATGTATTCCCGGATATCCGGGTGTTCCTCAAATAAACCCGGATAGTTTCCTCTGGATCCCGTAATGTATTGGCTCACCGCGGGTTGTGTTATCCCCAGTTTTTCAGCTATCTCGGTCTGCTTTATTCCATGCACGTTGAACAATATACGAACTAGCTCCGAACGTATAGCAGGGATGATAGCCTGCACGATTATTTCACAGGGTGGTTTTATCGGCATCGATCGCTTTAACGGTTCGAAGCTACTTAAATATAACGGTGTAATCCCTAATCGGTGCGATAGACAATAATGTGGACAAAATGATATGTTTTACATGGCATAAAGGATAACACTGTAATATAACGGCGTAATATTTATATACTTGACGTAGATTACGAAGATATGTCCTCCGACAAGAAGGCAAAAAAAGCATACGGACCCGGAACTTTATCACTGCATGCCGGACAGGAAGTGGATCCATTTACAGGATCGAGAGCACCCCCCATTTACCAGACGACATCTTATGTTTTCAGGGACACCGAACATGCTGCCAATCTTTTTTCACTAAAGGAATTCGGTAACATATATTCCCGGATCATGAACCCAACAAACGATGTATTTGAAAAGAGGGTCGCCGCCCTTGAAGGAGGCACCGGGGCGTTGGCTGTGGCATCGGGACAAGCAGCCGAGACCCTCGCCCTTCTAGCTATTACCCAGGTGGGTGATGAAATTGTTGCCGCAAATAATCTCTACGGGGGGACCTATCAATTGTTTCACCATACCTTCCCAAAATTGGGTAGAAGAGTGAGATTCGTTGATTCCGGAAAACCCGATGAATTCAAAGAGGCGATTAACGAAAAAACAAGGGCCATCTATGCCGAAACCATCGGTAATCCCAAGCTGGACGTGCCTGATTTTGAGGAACTAGCCGGGATCGCGCATGAGGCGGAGATCCCCTTCGTTGTGGATAACACCGCCGGCGTCGGTTTGGTAAGGCCTATAGATTATGGTGCGGATATACTTGCTATTTCCGCAACCAAGTTCATAGGCGGGCACGGGACATCCATAGGTGGTGTGATAGTGGATTCGGGTAGATTTGACTGGAGTAATGGGAAATTCCCCGAGTTTACCGAACCCGACCCGAGTTATCACGGATTAAAATATTGGGATGTCTTTGGCGATTTTCCCGGACTCGGCAATGTAGCCTTTATCATTAAAACCCGGGTGCAACTGCTGCGGGATTTAGGGCCGACACTTAGCCCCTTCAATGCCTTTTTGTTCCTTCAGGGGTTGGAAACGCTACCTTTGAGGGTAAATAAACATTCGGAGAACGCCCTGAAGGTAGCTGAGTTCCTGAAGGAACATCCCTCGGTCAATTGGGTTAACTATCCCGGACTGCCGGAACACCCGAGCCATGAATTGGCTAAGAAATATCTCGCCGGTGGATACGGTGCCATAGTTGGATTTGGGATCAAAGGAGGGTATGATGCGGCCAAGAGATTCATCAATTCGGTGGAACTTCTCTCTCATCTCGCTAATATCGGGGATGCGAAGAGCCTGGTCATTCACCCTGCATCAACCACCCATCAACAACTAACCGGAGAGGAACAAAAGGAGACGGGGGTAACCGAGGATTATATCCGCCTTTCCATCGGTCTGGAAGATACGGAAGACATCCTCGAGGACATAGGACAGGCACTTGGAAAGTGTGAGGCCGAAAACTTCAAAACATCCCTCTGACCTGCAATATTGTCGTAAGGTTTATAACATAATATGCACATACTCGAATATCATAACTCACGATAATCACCCTCCCTCCTTTTTTGCACCTTCCATTGAACACGTGTTTCCGGGGTACGCTGAACAAAGGCATTGATAAAACGTCGTCATCCAGTTACATCCTTCTTACATGCGAGTGTGTAGAGAAACATCCGGATAAGTTCGTTGAGGGCCTTTCTCCCGTTTCGGACGTATATGAAAAGTATTTCTTCCCGCCACGAGTAACATTCGATGTAACGCCACTAAAAGTGTTGTAGGATACTTTAATGAGAAAATAGTGACAATACATTATCACAAAAAACGTTATTTGTGACAACTAACTATCACAAGCGGTATATTCCACAAGTTTTATATCCCACTCGTAGGTAATCACGATCATGTGCCTAGCAGTACCCGGACGCGTGGTCAGTATCAACGGCGACAACGCGATCATAGACTTCGGCGGTGTAACCCGTAAGGCCAATATATCTCTGGTGGAGGCAGGGGTGGACGATTACGTGATAGTACACGCCGGATACGCCATTCAGATACTCGACGAGGAAGAGGCGAAAAAGAGTCTCGATGCCTGGGACGAGATACTGCGTATCGAGGCGGATACGGGCCCGTAGTTCTTCTATATCTTCAACTCTACGAAATCCCCGGGCCGTACGTACCGGAAGATACGTTCTTCGGGATGATCGGTTTTCTCCACAAGATCATCTATCCACTCATGATGCCCGAAGGTGTGCATGGGCACGAAGTAGGAGGGTTTTACAACTTCCAGGAATTCCAAAGGACCGCCCCAGCTTTCCAGACGCTGGTCGGTGTTGGAGAAGGCGATGTCCACGTCCAGTTTCGATAGGTGGCGGATCATCTTCTCGAATACGTCCACCATGTATCTTCGGGTGGCCTCGTCGAAGTCGTCCCAGTCCCATTTTGCGAGGTCGCCACCGTAGTATATAAGGGAGGAACCTGTGCGTATCAGATAGGCCACACCGGCGTCGTTGCTGGCGAAGGTTTCGATATCCAGTGAATCCAGATGCAATCTATGGCCGCCGGCCAAACGGTGAGCGTTCTTCAGGGGTACATCCTCGCTAACGATGAATGTCGTACTTTTCGCTTCTTTTGATATGTCGAAAACGCCCCTGCCGTAGTGGTCCCCGTGGGAATGACTGACGAAAACGTACAGGTTGGAACCCCTGACGGCTTCCCTGGCCACCTTTTCACCTCCGGGTTCAAGTGAACCTTGGGACGGATAGTCGAACAGCAGTACATCTTCTCGAAGTTTTAAGGCGAAGGAGCTGTGGGATATGTAGGTGATGCGCATCACGCTGCCATCGGCTAGGTGGTTAAAAAAACTACGGCTTATCCTTTTTGTATCTCAGGGCATAGGCTATTACCATACCTACCGCGAAGGCGACGGTGAGGTTGGTCAGGAGTGCTATCACCGCCATGGGCAGGGTTACCACCAAGGAATCGGTCTTCAACCCGTGCTTGCCCAGCTCCAGGGCCACGAAGATCAAAAGTGCACCGAATACCGCCAAGGGAACGAGCCCGACCACCGTAGGGCCGGAGAAGAACAGGGCTATCGGTATCAGTATAAGCCCGCTCATAACGTTGGAGCCCCCGGTTCGTGCACCGAATCGATATTGGGCCGCAAGACCCCCGGCACCGTGGCACATGGGCATACCGCCTAAAGGCGATGCGGTCAAGTTCATCATACCCACCGTCTTGGACAGTTTGTCAGGGTCGATTCTCGTGTTTAGGAGATCCTTCATCAGCAATGAGGTTGCAAGTATGGAATTGGTGATGGTCAAGGGTATCTGTGGTATCACCAGATACAGGGTACCGTTGACGAAGTCGGAACTGTTGGGCAATGTGATCGAGGGAACTGATATCAGGGTTACCACCGGAAAACCCTTGATGGCTATACCTATTACCAGACCCATTGCAAGAACAACCAAAGATGACGGGTCCGTGAACCCTTTGGTGGTGCTCAGGTAGAAGAAGAGTAGGATTATTCCGACACCAAGAAGAGCGAGCAAGAGGTCTTCGGCAACGAAATTCCAGGAGGTTCGCAGAAGTATCAGGGCCAGACCGAGCTGTATACCCCGTATAACGCTTTGGGGCACCTTGTCCCTCAGCCACTTCATACCCCCTGCGAAACCAAGTGCCAGGAAGAATAGGCCCAGGACTATTCCCGATGCAACTATTTCGCCCGTTGTGAAGCTGCCGACGATCACCAACGCACCCACCGCCTTCATGGGCTCCACGGGAACCGGCCTTCGGTAGTAAAAGCCGGTGATAATATACCATAGAGCGAAGAACAGGAGCATGTGGCCCAGGTTGAGATCTGTTACCACTGCGATAACGAAGACCAGGGGAAATAGAGTACCGTAATCTCCCACCGCTCCTGCCAATTCCTGAAGGTTGTATCTCATGGGTGGGGCATCATCCATGTAATGAGGGATTTATTTGGAGAACATCAATCTTTCCCTTGCGATAGTTGGGTTGTCAGGGAGATCCGAGAAACATGATGATCTGTGGAAAAGTGTTTAGGTGAATATTTGAATTATTTGTTTTGAAATCACATGATACGAGAGTGTTTTCCTTCTTTTTCCAATATACTCGTAAGCATTAGTAGACCCGAAACATTAGGGACCGCCCCTTTACACCAGCACAGTGGTTCACGTCACAGCGGCCCTTTCCCTGGAATATTCCAGGTGTTCGTCTCCGTCAACTATCTCCTTCAGGTGCATCACCGTTCGCCATATATCGTGATATGTATTGTACAGGGGCGAAAATGCCATCCTGATAACATCGGGCGGTCTGAAATCCGTGATCACACCCCTTGCCCGGAGTGCCTGGTTTATGCGGTAAGAATCCTCCCTTTCCAGGGCTACATGCCCGCCCCTCTTGCATACGTCCCGGGGAGTGCCTATGTTGAAATCGTAAGGCTCTTCCACCAGAAGTTCGTCAACCAGGGATATCATGTAGGATGTCATCTTCTCCGATTTTTTTCGTACGTTCTCTATCCCGGCTTCCAGGAGTATGTCCAGAGCGCCGTGTACCGCCGCGAACCCGGTTATGCCGGGGGACGATATCTGCAATCCGCCGGCGTTACTTTCGGATCGGAAATCCAAGAGAAGATCGAACTGTTTTTCCTTCACATATCCGAACCAGCCGGTGAGCCCGGGTTCCTTACAAAAATGTTTTTTGTTGATGTACAGGAAAGCGGGACTGCCGGGACCGCCGTTCATGTACTTGTAGCTGCACCACACGGCAAAATCGACACCCCATTCATCAAAATGATGTGGGATCACACCCACCGAATGCGAGCAGTCGAACCCTATCGGTATATCCCTCTTGTGGGCTTCCTTGGTAAGGTACTCCATGTCCAGGAGCTGACCGCTTCGGTAGAGAACCGAAGGCAGCAACACCAGGGCTACCTTGGGGGTCATCTCTTCCACTATCCTGTCCTCGTCTAGGAACCTACCGTCGTCGCTTTTCACCAGTACGAGATCCTCTTCGGGTTCGTATCCCTTCAATTTCAGCTGACTGCTCAGGGCGTAGATATCCGTGGGAAAATTAAGCTCGTCCGCCAGTATCTTCTTTTTACTTCCGGAGGGCGAATAAAAAGTGCTAACCAGCTGATGTATGTTCACCGTGGTGGTACCCGTGCATATGACCTCGCCCTTGCGGGCACCCACCAGCTTGGACGCCTTCTCGCCCAACCTTTCGGCGTAATAGAACCACGGAGGTTCACCCTTTAACCATCCCTTGATCCCCAGCTCGCCCCATTCCTTCGTCACCCGTTCCACGTGCTTTTCCGAGGATTTGCACATCAATCCGAGGGAATTGCCCAATAGATATATGACTCCGTCGGGTATGTAAAATTCCTTTCGGTAAACGGCCAGCTCGGCATCGCTATCCAGTGCCCGTGAGTATTCCTCTGTGGTATCGACCATGGTTATCCCCCCTGTATACCCCGGTTGTATAATATATTTTTACAGATGCCTATCGGATCATGGTGAGCAGCATCTTGAATCTGGCCAGGGCCTCCACCGCGTGTGGTATATCCGCGGGCATTATGATGCTTTCACCCTTTTTTAACTCGTAGGGCTTGCCGTCGATGGTAACCCTCGATGAACCGTCGAGCACCTGTATGAAAGCATGGAAAGGCGCGGTGTGCTCGCTGAGGCTCTGGCCTTCGTCGAAGGCGAATACGGTAAGCGTACCCGAATCCTTGTCCACCAATGTTCTGCTGACGATGGCGCCCTTCTGGTACTCTATCAGCTCTTCCAGCCTAAACACACTGCCCGTCAGTTCTCCGATCTGATCCTTATCTTTTTTCATTTCATATCTCGTCTGGATGGTTCATATTTTCTATGAGATGAAAAAAAAGCGGAACCAGTTCAGGTTGCTCGGCTTTTTTCATAGTAATACACTCCGTCTTACCACTCTGAAGATAAATAATTTTTGTATAGGTAACCTCAATTTCGCTTTTTCGGTCCGTAAATTCATCTTTATGCACATACTATGTTACCTGTTCTCTCGATAAATTCCTTTAATTTTTTCTATCAGCATGTCGAGAGGTTATACAAAGACTAGAAGCACAAAAATTGAACCGAGGAATATGCTTCCTTCGAGCACGATCACCAGGCTCCCCAATGCATACAGAGCGAAAAATGCCTCGCAAAATAGTAACGCTACGATAGAGCTTATGTACATTCTTTCTTTGAACTCGGTAAATGCCATTTCTGCTGTCATCAGTATGAATCCCAAAGAGATCATATTAAGTACCACAAAGATTTGTACGGCATCATGCCCGAGATATACCATTATATCTTCAAAACCCAAAGCCCCTGCACCCAATAATACAAAGCTTAGAAAAAAAACGATTATGTACTTGGTGTTGTTCCAACGTTCCAGGATCAATCTTCGCTTGTAGCACCTCACGGAACCGTCGTCGTGATAAACATCCGGGTTTTCGTGAGTGTATGATGTAGCTTTTAACTTGACACGACCTCTTAATATATCAAAAAATGATATGTAAACCAAGATAAAAGCTACGTAGATAAAAAAAGGGAACTCCAAGATACCCAATGTGGACAAAGTTATTTCAGAAAATAGGGCAAGAGGTAGAATTATGCCGCTTATCACCCTTAGGTTATTCCACTCACACACGGCATTGTGGATGAACAATATGTATATGCCTGTGGCTATGAGGTGGAAGTAGAGTAATTTGCCGAGGGATCCTAAGCCGTACATGGAAAAAATATCTTGTCCGAACCACAGGCCTGCTAGTAAACCGCTTATACTTCCAATAAAAAGGATGAAAAAGGGTACATTCCTAAGATCTTCTTTTAACCTCGCCTTCCGCCATCGGTCTACTTCTTTCCTAGACAATCTCGGGTATTCCGTTACCTTTCAGAGTTCCAGTTCATTATATCTCATCGCTACATCCCATTAGATAGTCTTATACTTCCTTGACCGTAATTCCATAAAGGTCTCTCGTCACTTGTTCTATCAC
>JAFDTZ010000022.1 GCA_019594305.1 Thermoplasmata archaeon | reverse complement strand
CAGGTCATCGGAGGGATTTGTAGCTCACCACCCGTGCGGGCCTCCACCTCCCTTTCGAGAGGCTTCACCCTGCCCACGCATAGATCGACCGGCTTCGGGTATCCAGCCAACGACTTCAGGCGATTTCACCTCGTTCCTCTTCCGAAGAATGCGAACATGTTGGTTTCCCTATGGTTACGTCCTTGTCAGACTTAACCTCGCCGTTGACCAGAACTCTCTGGCCCGTTTTTCGAAACGTACGATAAGACGTCGGTCCACTCCTATTACAGAGCTTCGTTCCTTTCACGCCTTATCAGTCTGTAACCACCTAATTTCAGGTTCTTTTCACCTCCCGGCAGGGGTACTTTTCAGCTTTCACTCACGATACTAGTTTGCTATCGGTCTCGGGACGTATTTAGAGTTGGAAGTTTATGCCTCCCAAGTTCACGCGCGATATCCAACGCACGCTACTCTGGATACCTCGAATCATCTTTCCACCTATCTCCTACGGGGCTATCACCCTGTATTGCACAACGTTCCAGAAGATTTCGGATTGGGTGGGGAAGATGTACCGAGGTCCAAAACACCACATCTCCCTTCCATTTCTGGGGGGATTCGGTTTGCTCTGCACCGTGTTCGATCGACTTTACTAACGGCATCTCTATTGATTTCTTTTCCTCTCCCTACTAAGATGTTTCAATTCGGGAGGTTACCTATCCTTACGGATTCTAAGGGGGAAGTCCCATTAGGCTATCGTGGGATCTAAGGTTCCTTGCGCCTACCCCACGCGTATCGCCGCTTGGCACGACCTTCGTCGGCGCCCGAGCCGAGCCATCCATCAAGTGGTGGAGCGACTGCAGCATATAATTCTTGGACTGGTACACATCCAGGTCTGCGTATGAACGGTAATCATCGGACCTGGGCGGTCCTATACCCTTCCCCGACAACCATATTTCGTGTCGCCGGGTGCACATTTCACCATGTAATATAATACTACTGCACATGGTGTATTTAAACCTTATTTTATTCCCTATGATTATACTTAATCAAGAGGGGAAATCGGCCTAGGAGTCAACTCATATAAAAGGCTTTGGTTATCCGGACCGGTAGGGAAGTAGGTGGCGGAAAGGCTGAGTAAATGTTATCTCTTATGGTTTATATTTCGGTTATCACCAAGGTGAAAAGATGACAAAGAAGATACTTACGGGCGGGATCATCGTGATGCTGGTAGCAGTCGGCGGCGGGGCGATTGAAGACGATGAAGTTCTGAACGAATCGATAGAAGGCAATTTCATATCAGGGTCCGGTACGCTGCAAGACCCGTACATGATATACGATGTTAACGATTTGCAGAACATGAGTGCAAATCTTACGGCTAACTATGCCCTAGCAAACCATATCGATGCGAGCGAGACCAGCGGATGGAACGGCGGAGACGGGTTCGTGCCCGTGGGCTGGAGCCTGCTTGGCATCGGTGAGGACTCCTATGCATTCGGTACCGTTACACGGAATATCGATTCAAACGAAACATCAATCGGTGGTTTCATCGGATACAACGAACGCGAAAAGGTCATCAACTACTACTCCATCGGAAACGTACATTACACCGATACCAATGATCCTACGGACAAAGGTTTTGCCGGATTGATAGACAATTCCACTGCCTCCTTCGAGATGAGGGGGAACTTCTGGGATATCGGGATAAGCAAACAAACAGGTACGGAAGGAAACGCAACCGGTAGTACGACTACGGAGATGAAGGACATAAGCACTTTCACAAATGTCGGCTGGGACATCGTCGGGGTGGCGGACGTTGATTCCCGGGACGCCGGACATATCTGGAATCTCGTGGATACTGAGACCTACCCGTTCTTGAGCAGGCAAGATGAGGTTCATATACCCGTAGTATACGAATTGACCATTCATTCCACAGATGGAGGTGAGGTGATTACTCCCTGTGAAGGTAACTTTCCATACCTGGGCGGTAGTATTGTTGACCTTGTAGCCACCCCTGATGCGAACTATCACTTCGTGGAGTGGATAGGTGATACAGATACGATAGCTGACCCGAGTGAAGCGGAAACCACTATCGTTTTGGAAGGCGATTACACTATAACGGCCAACTTCGCCATCAACGAACATGATCTGACCATTGATAGTACTGATGGTGGCTCTGTAACCGTGTCCGGAGAAGGGACATACACACACGATTATGGTACAGTCTTTGACCTTGTTGCCACGCCCGATGCAGGTTATCACTTCGTGGGGTGGACCGGCTATACAGATACTATAGCTGATGTTACATCAGCAACTACCACCATAACCATGAACGGCGATCACGAGATAACGGCGGTTTTCTCGGAAGATGTGATCGAGGAAGAAACTTTCGTACTGACGGTAAATATCATAGGAAACGGTACCGTCAGCATAAACCCTGAGCAAGATGAATACGCAGAAGGAACCAATGTTACTCTCACGGCCACGCCTGACGAGGGATGGGTCTTCGTAGAATGGACGGGCGCCGTTACCGGAACCGATGATGAAATAACAATAAAAATGACCGAGAACAAGACGATTACGGCAGTATTCCAGATGGAAGAAGACGATGACGTACCTCCGGACGATGATGACGACAGCGCTGGATTCCTGTCACAATACTGGTGGTTAATCGCATTGATAGTGGTAGGCGCTGCCCTCGCACTGGTGTTCGTTATGAAGGGTAAGCAAGGATCGCCTGTAAGTGAAGACGCCTCCGATGATACAATAGTGGAAGATATGTTGGATGATGATGTTTAGAACATAGAGATTATGCGAAAATAAAGTGTATTGAACCGTAACGATAATGGACCCAGCGGGATTTGAACCCGCGGCCTCTACCAATTTAGCCGACGATTTTCGTCGGATGCCAAGGTAGCGATCTTCCACTGATCTATGGGCCCGAAACGAGTGATTCTTTACATACCTATAAGGATTTTGGAGATTAAAGGGGTTGATGGACTACAAAGGATGCTGTGCATTCTACTCGCCTAAGTAAAACATCCAATTTTTTAGACCCGGCGGGACGAGGGAATTTATAAAAATTCCCGAGCTTGGGGAGCGTGTTCCCCAAGATTTGAACCCGCGGCCTATACCATGGTGGTAGGTTTACGACCATAACATGTTCGGAATATGGTACATCAGTATAAGCATTTTGGAAGGGTTAGCACAATATAGCCCGTAATCTTTAATTCATCTCCCGTGATTCCGTAAGCAACCATGCATGAACACACACATCATGAAGTACCTAAAAGAGTTGCACTTACCAGCATATGCATAGACATAGTCATCTTTGGGATCAAACTGTGGATAGGTATTGTCGTCGGCAGCCTGGCTCTTCTGTCGGATGCATTTCATACACTTTCGGACAGCCTCAGCTCCGGAGCGGTGTACGCAGGCCTGAAAATATCGGAAAAGCCGGCCGACGAGGGCCACCCCTTCGGCCACGGTAGGGCGGATCAGCTGGCACTGCTTGTGGTAGGTATACTTCTGGTGGTAGTGGCTGTTAAATTCATGAGCGACGGGGCACTTGCGTTGATCGTGGGCCCAGAAACGATAAGCATGGAGAAGCTATTTTTTGTGATCATCATACTCACGGCCGTTGTGAAGGCTGTTATGGGTGAGATAAGTTACCACGTCGGACGTAAGGAAAGTGTGGAATCCTTGAAGGCCGATGCGTGGCATCACCGGTCGGATGCATTGACAACCATACTTGTTCTAGCGGCGATATACGGCTCTCAAATAGGCTTCCCCGAACTCGACCCTTTAATGGGTATGGTGATAGCCGTCATACTGGGATACATAGGCACCTCATACCTCAGAAAGGCGGCCAACAAGCTGCTGGGGACGGCACCCCCGGAAGAATTGTTGAAGGATATAAAAGAAAGATCAACGGTGGTAGAGGGAGTAAGAGATGTCCACGGTATAAAGGTACACGACTACGGAGACCACATGGCCATCTCGCTCCACATGGTTCCCGAACCGGGAACACTGAAACAGGCACATCGGGTAACACACCTTCTTACCGATATACTTGAACGGGAATTTTCGGCCTCTGTAGACGTACACCTGGACCCATGGGTGATACCGGAAAAAGAGATCGAAGGTATCGTTACGGACGTGGTCAACAAACGAAGAGATGTTAAGAACCCTCACCGTATATCGATCTCCGAAGGCGACGAAGTGATTTTGTTATCCTTCCACGTTGAACTACCGCGTAAGAAAGACGTAAGTCAAGCCCACGGGATATCCGCTAACTTGGAAATCGAAATAGAGGGCATACTAAAAAGAAAACTAAAAGTCCCCATTTCCGTACAGGTCCATATCGAACCCTGCGCCATGAGCTGTGATCTTTGTGAGATATCGGAATAGAATCGTGTGTACAGTCATTACATATGGTCGGATACGCATTTTTTAACGAATTCCCCCACCTCTTCCGTACCACCCGTATCGTATATCTTGATTAGCTTACTCCCTATGACACCGATATCCGCAATACCCTCCAAAGATATGAACTGCTCGGGACTGGAGATACCGAACCCGGCGGCCACAGGCAGCGTGGTGTATCTTTTTACCGTCCTGACAAATTCAAGGCCCTTGCCTGATATATTGCCCCTGTCGGCCCCGGTAATACCGACCCTGAGGGTGGTGTACACGAAACCCGAAGATGAAACGACGGCATCACGCAGCCTGTCGGGTTCCATGTCCGGCGATACCACGTAGATATTGTTCATATCATGTTCGGCTGTGAGGTCAAAATACTCCTGCAGCGATGAGTCGAAGGGTAGGTCCGGTACTATGAGACCGTTGACATCGGCTTCCAGTGCCATGGAAAAAAATCTTTTTAAACCGATGGCGTATGGTATGTTCGCATAGGTCATCACGAACACGGGTTTACCCGTAGACAACCTCAATTCACGTACCATCTCGAAGGCCTTTACGGGGGTCATACCCGCGTCCAGGGCCACCTGGTTCGCCTTCATTATCACCGGGCCGTCGGCAAGGGGGTCGGAAAAGGGTATCTGAACCTCGATCATGTCACTTCCCGATTCCGCCATTGTAACCGCAAGTTCAAAGGATCTCTCGGGGTCGGGGTAGCCTGCCACGACATGGGTCATGAGTGATAATTTACCACTGGCGATGCCAAGTTCACTCATCCACTGCCTCCTTTTTTAAGAAATTCTTCCAGTTATCTTTATCCGTTAAGGCGGCGGTTATGAAGATGTCCTTATCGCCCCTTCCGGATATGTTGACCACCATTATGTGATCGTCATGGTGTTTTGGTGCCTCCTTTAATGCGAAGGCAACCGCATGTGAACTTTCCAGAGCAGGTATTATCCCCTCCGATCGTGCCAGTATCTTGTAGGCTTTCACGGCTTCGTCGTCCCTAACCGAAACATATTCCGTTCTCCCCTCTTTGTACAGCCAGGCGTGCTCGGGGCCTATCCCCGCGTAGTCGAGCCCGGCGCTTACCGAGTGTGTAGGTAACAGTTGACCGTTTTCGTCTTGTAAAAAATAAGACAGATAGCCGTGTACGATACCCTGCTTCGGCTGGGAAACCGCGATACGGGTGGCATGCTCACCGGGACCGTCGCCCCTGCCCCCTGCTTCCACACCGACCATCCTTATGTTATCCTGATCCATGAAAGGGTGAAAAAGCCCCAAAGCATTGGAGCCGCCGCCGACACAGGCAACCAGTGTATCCGGTAAACGTCCTTCCCGCTCCGTCATCTGTGCTCTCACTTCCCTGCCGATCACCGATTGAAAGTCCCTGACCATGGCGGGGTAGGGATGGGGGCCCAGGGCGGAACCGAGAAGATAATGGCTGTCTTCGATATTCTCTATCCAGTATTTAAGGGTCGCATTGATGGCATCCTTCAGGGTTCTGGTCCCGTGGGGCACCGGTATGACATCGGCACCCAGAAGACGCATAAGATACACATTGGGATACTGCCTTCTCATATCCACCTCGCCCATGAACACCTTGCATCCCATACCGAATCTAGCGGCCACCGTTGCAGTGGCAAGGCCGTGCTGGCCCGCTCCGGTTTCCGCTATCAGTACCTTCTTGCCAAGTTCTCTGGCAACCAGTGCCTGCCCCACGGCGTTGTTTATCTTGTGGGCACCGGTATGGTTGTGACTCTCCAGTTTAAGATATATCTTCGAGCCCCCCGAACTGCGGGTAAGATTGTCCGCAAAGTAAAGGGGTGACGGTCTGCCCACGTAATTATTCAATTCACACTCCAACTCATTGTTGAAATTTTTATCGTCTTTCAACCGCCGGTATGCGCAGTCGAGTTCATCCAGTGCACTTGAAAGTGCTTCGGGGACGTACCTACCGCCGAACTCACCGAAATATTGATCTTCCTTGAACATGCTTCATTACCTCGTATATCTTCTCCTTGCTCTTTATCCCTGGAGACGTTTCCACCGTGCTGTTTATGTCCACACCGTAGGGATTCATCTCTATAATATCATTTATGTTTTGCACACCTACGCCTCCGGCAACCATCACCCGTATATCATGATGCGAAAGTCCGGTGATCACGTCCTTAACGGTGTTCCGGTCGATCGATCTTCCCGTACCTCCGTACCCGTTGGTAGAATAGGTATCTATCAAGCAGGTATCGGAGTCGTATCGAAGTATCTTTTCTATGCCAAATCCCGGGCACACCCTGAAGGCCTTCCAGTAGGGTATGTTCAAATCGTCGCAGAACTCGGGGGTCTCGTCACCGTGGAGCTGGACAAGGTCGAGACCACTACCGTGGTACACATCCAAAATATCCTCTCCGGAGGCGTTAACGAATACACCCACCTTCATAATTTTCCCGGGTATCGAACCTGATATATTTCCCACTACATCCGGCGTAACGTATCTGGGCGAGTTCTTGTAGAAGATAAAACCCGCATAGTCTATATTCAAATCCGTCAGTGCGATCAGATCATCACGCCTGGTTATCCCGCATACCTTGATCTTAACCATTCAGTAACCTCTCCAAGGCTTCCCCGGGTGATTCCTCTCGCAAGAGAGATTCCCCCACGAGTATACCGGCAAAACCGGCGTCTTTCAATCTCGTAACCTCTTCGTTAGTTGATATACCCGACTCGCTTATGACCGGTATATGCTCCGGTATAAGCTCTATCAGGTCAAAAGAGCGCTGTATATCCACCCGGAACGTACTCAGATCCCGGTTGTTTACACCGATGATATGTTTACCTTCGAGTTCGAGAGCTTTTTCAAGTTCTTCCAGGTCGTGTACCTCCACCAGCGGTGTCATACCCAAGGATATTATCTTATGGTAGAGGTCAAACAGTCTCTCACTATCAAGGCAGGAGCAGATGAGTAGTACCATGTCCGCACCCATGTTGTATGATTCGTATACCTGGTATTCGTGTATCACAAAATCTTTTCTCAGTACCGGCAGATCCACATTCTCCTTGATGAGCGAAAGGTACTCCGGACGGCCCATGAAGTGGTCTTTTTCGGTAAGCACCGATATGGCACCGGCACCGGCAGCCTCGTACTCCATGGCGATGGTAAGTGGCCCAAAATCTTTCCTGATCACACCCTTGGATGGCGAGCTTTTTTTCAACTCACATATGGGTAAGAATTTTTCACCGATAATTTCGGTAAAACCATACAAAGGAACGGTACGCTCTAGCTGGAATTCATGGACAGAAAAATTACTGAACACGTCCCTGTTCTTTCTAAGTATATTATCGGTAATCAATTGCAATATGCTCTCCATGTTCAATTTCCCCTGTTGGTAATTTCCCTGAGCTGTTCAAGTTTTCTAAGGGCGGCACCGCTGTCGATGGAGTTCTCCGCCATGCGGGCGGCCTCGTAGAAGGTTTCCGCCTTGCCTGAGATGTATATCGCACATGCGGAGTTTATAACTGCCACATCCCTTTTGTAACCCTTCTCTCCGCTGAGTATGTCCAGTATGATCGATGCGTTCTCCGATACGCTGCCGCCCACGATGTCTTTGGGATCACATACGGAAAGCCCGAAGTCCGTGGGGTGAATATCGTAGGACCTTATCCATCCGTCCTTTACCTCGCATACGTGAGTCCTGCCGGTGATGGTAACTTCGTCAAGTCCGTCATTCCCGTGAACCACCATAGCCCTTTTTGAGCCCAAACGGCTCAGTGCGATGGCCATCTTCTCCACGTAATCCTTTTTGAATACACCTATTAGCTGGTAATCGGCTTCCGCAGGGTTGGTCAGCGGACCCAGTATATTGAATATGGTTTTTATTCCTATATCCCACCTGACCTCCATGGCGTATCTTATGGAGTGATGCAGTTTGGGTGCGAAAAGGAAGGAAATTGACGCCTCTTCAAGGGCCCTCTCCATGTCCACGGGTTTGATGCTAGTATCAACGCCAAGACGCTCCAGTACATCGGCGCTACCGCACTTGGAGGTTACCGACCGGTTACCGTGCTTGGCAACCGTCAATCCCGCGCCGGCGCTTATGAAGGCCGCAGCGGTAGATATATTGAAGGTACCGCTGGAATCACCACCGGTACCGCAAGTATCTATCACCTTTATGCCCTTGGGTTTGCCTACTGTGATAGATTTTCTTCGCATCACCCTTGCAAAGCCCGTTATCTCGTCGATGGTCTCGCCCTTGATCCTCAGAGCCGTTAGTATGGACGATATCTGCGAATCCTTTACACGCCCTTCGGTTATCTCTTCCATCACGTATTCGGCCTCTTCTTCTTTCAGGGAACGCCCTTCGGCTAATACCGCTAGATATTCTTTGAGAATACCGTCGTTCTTGTCTTCAATGAAGAAATTTTCCAGTATCTTTAAACCTTCCTCAGAAGAGATGGATTCCGGGTGGAACTGGACACCGTGTATATCGTGTTCCATGTGTCTTATCCCCATAACCTCACTGTCCTCGCTCATTGCCGTAACCTCCAGAACATCGGGTAATGTGTCCTCTTTTATGACCAATGAATGATATCTAGTCCCAATTAGAGGATTTTTCAACCCGGTGAATAAGCCCTTTCTATCGTGCATTATCTCAGATGTTTTGCCGTGGTACAGTTTATTGGCTTTAACTATATCACCACCGAAGGCGTAAGCTATGCACTGATGGCCGAGACATATGCCCAGTATGGGTTTTTTACCGGCAAATTCCTTTACCACTACGACGGACACACCCGCGTTCTCAGGACGCCCCGGTCCTGGCGAAATAACTATGTGTGAAGGGTCCATCTCTCTTATCTCGTCCATACTTATCTCGTCGTTTCTCACCACACGGGTATCGTGTCCCAGCTTTAGTAGATACTGGTAGATATTGTATGTAAAGGAATCATAATTATCTATCAGCAGTATCATATCCTTCCCCCCGTTTTACGTAGTGCCTCAAGAAGTGCCTCCGCCTTGTCCGTCGTCTCTTTAAATTCGTTCAACTCCCTGGAATCCGCGACTATGCCCGCACCTGAGCGTATAACAGCACTGTCTCCCTTGAGTATCATAGATCTTATGGTTATACAAGAGTCTAGATTACCGTTGAAACCAAGGTTGAATACCATACCGCCGTAGGGTCCTCTTCGCCCTTTCTCAAGATCGTTTATAATCTCCATGGCTCTAATCTTAGGTGCCCCGGTTACCGTTCCTGCGGGAAAACATGCCTTTATGACATCGAAGGCATCGTAACCGTCTTCCAGCCTTGCTTTTATGGTGGAAACTATATGCATCACATGCGAGTACCTTTCGATGGACATGAAGTCCGTAACGTCGACACTTCCGGGTTCGGCTATCCTGCCCAGGTCGTTCCGACCCAGATCCACCAGCATGAGATGTTCCGCTCTTTCTTTGCTGTCCCTTAAGAGTTCCGCAGCGGCCTTCTCATCTTCGGTAACATTCTTACCCCTTCTTCTGGTTCCGGCGATGGGTTTTAACAGTAGTTCGTCTCCGTGAACTCTTACCATAACCTCGGGTGACGACCCCGTTAGTACGAATTTACCGAAATCCAAGAAGAACAGGTAGGGTGATGGGTTCAAGACCCTTAACTTTCTGTAGAGGTCGAAGGGATGGGCCTTTGTTTTTACATTTATCTCCCTGGATATCACTGCCTGTATTATGTCTCCATTGACGATGTGTTCTTTACATTTAGTAACAGCCGATGAATAGTCTTCCATGGAAAGGTCTGTTTTGTGTTCAATAACTTCTCCTTGGGTGTCGAATTCAGTATAATCCAAGCGTTCTAGGGGACTTTTTATCATCTCCGCGTATCTTCGGATTGTAGAGACGGCCTCTTCGTATGCTTTACTTTCCCCCTCACCGGGAAAGGTTGTCACTACGATGGTAACATCCTTTTTCAGTATGTCATGGACGATTATGATCTCCGGTGATATGAATATCCCATCAGGTACATCGTCCGTACCAGCTTTAAAAACCGGTACATCTTCAAAATAAGATACCGTTTCATAACCTAGGTAACCTATGAAACCTCCTGAGAAAGGGGGTAATCCGTCATATTCGGGCGTTTTGAAGCCTTCGAGAAGTTCCTTTACCCGCTCTAGAGGGTTCCTTGTACTTCCCGAATCTTCATCCATATCTAGCTCTTCATTTTTAAATCGCCTGATAGTATAACTATTACCATGTAAGACTATCTCTAATTTTTTACCTATACTGATGAATGAATATCTTCCTACGTTGCCTCCACTTTCCACGGATTCAAGCAATGATTGACCTCCTGTTTTGAAAAACAGTGAAACAGGCGTCTCAAAATCCGCATCCATGACGGCAAAGACCGGTATCACGTTATATTCCTTCGAATCTTCCATGTATCTATCTCTATCCGGAAAAAATTTCATGGTATCACATCTTCGTGTAAATATTTTGAAAAGTTCACATCATGGGGATCCAGTGACCCTAATTGCAACTCAAAATAGGTGTCGCTAGAACCATACCCGTCATCGATTATTGAGCGGCCAAACTAAATCCCTTCTTTTCATTAAGCCATCTAGCGTTATGGACTATTTAATACTTGTGTGTACATTTTTGTACATTACAATATATCTCTCAACGTCTAATATCGAAGCCCTTGAACTCGTTGGTGAATTCTTCATCTATGATCTCCACATCGGTAACTTTAGCGTGGGGCTGTTCATTCCGACACCAACGTATCACTTCCTTCACCCTGTCTTCTGCGCCTTCGAATACGGCTTCTACTCGACCGTCCCTGAGATTACGTACCCAGCCCCTAACCCCTTCTTTACGGGCCTTTTCTTTAGTATTTTTCCTGAAGAACACACCTTGTACCCGACCTTTAAAGTAAACGTGTTTTCTTATCATGGTACATTATCGAAGCACATATGAAAAATCTTGTGGTATCACAGTGCCGTCATCACTAGTTTACCGTGTTTTACACCCTTTGTGGATATCAAACGGTCGGCGATATTTTTTACATCTGATGCCTTTCCCTTTATGGCCATCATCTCCATGCAGTTTTGCTTGTCGAGGTGTATGTGCATTGTGGATACGATGAGTGCATGGTCATGATGCTGGATCCCAGTCAACTTATCTGATATTCCCCGTTTTTCATGGTCGTATATGAGGGTTAACGATCCATATACTTCTTGAGATGAGTCTTCCCATTTGTCTCGTACTAGAAAGTCCCGGATCAGGTCTCTTATGGCTTCAGAGCGGTTGGCGTACATCTTTTCTCTTATCTTGCGGTCGAATTCTTCCAGCAGGTCGCTGGGAAGAGAGACACCGAATCTCATTGTAGTATCCATTTTATCCTCTATAAGACGATTGTTAACACAGATATTTATTTCTTTTGTGTTAACGACTCTCATCTTTAACATCCGTCTTAGTAAAAAAACGATACCAAAGTTTATATGTGATGAGGTTTAAAGGTGATTACTAAATATAGAATAGGAGACGTACGATGAAAGGAAAAGTAAAATTCTTCAGCGATATGAAGAACTATGGGTTCATTGAACCGGACGATGGTAGCGAAGATCTCTTCGTTCACCGCAGCGATATAGAAGACTATACCCTTAGAGAAGGGGACTTGGTAGAGTACGATAAGGAAGCGGGCGAAAAGGGGCCCAGAGCCACGAATGTAAAGAAGATCAGTTGAGTAACATCTATCGTAACAAACAATTTCGAAACCCATTCCCATCATATTTTCACTAAATTTCACTAAAGGCAAAAACCAACAAATTTTTAGTTAACTTCATCATATCCCTTCTCATGACTTTGAAAAAGATAGTTGATGTTCTTACAGATAAAGGGGCAAATTTCTGTGATATTCGAAAAGAGAGGTGGGAGTCTACCCTTTTGACCTTGAAAGATGGCAAGATCGAACGCATGGTTAGCGGGGAAGAGGAAGGTGCCATGGTACGGGTCCTATTCCAAAACGGCTGGGGCTGCGTGGGTACATCGGCACTAGAAAGGTTGAACGACGCTGCCGAGAGAGCGCTTGGTATGGCAAAGCAGAATGACAGATTCAAGAGCGAAGAAACCGGACTCGCTAGCATAGAACCTTATACCGGTAAAAGTTATATGCCGGCGGAGATAAAATTTGAAGATGTGTCTTTTGAAGAGAAGATGTCATTCATGGATGAACTGCATGGATCATTACAACGCGATCATGTGAAAACCATAGACATTCATTACAAAGACTCCGTTGTACAAAAGGAGATAGTGAATAGTGAAGGAACCCATGTGGAAATGCAGATACCTCGTCTTATAACATATATGATCATCACCGGTAAGAATAATGGTAGAATACAGCAGGCATCCGAAGGTGTAGGCGGCACCGGAGGCTACGAGTTAAAGGAGGGTGTCTACGAAAAGGTCGATACCGTTCTAAACAGACTTCACGATCTCCTGGAAGCGGAGGCCGCACCCAGTGGCAAACTACCACTCATCATGGATCATCATCTTACCGGTGTCTTCGTACATGAAGCCTTCGGACACGCCGCCGAAGCCGACCTTGTGGTTAGCGGTAATAGCTGCCTGGAGAACAAACTCGGAGAGATGGTAGCCGGTGAGAACGTGACCATAATAGACGACCCCACATTCCCGGGCTATGGTAGCTTCCCATACGATGATGAGGGAACAAAGACACGACGAAGAGTGCTCGTTGATGCCGGTAAACTCAACGATTACATAATGGACCGTGAAAGTGCCTGGAAACTCGGCCTCGAACCTAACGGGGGTGCAAGGGCCGAGGACTTCAGAGTCAAACCCATTGTGAGGATGAGCAATACACTATTAAAAGCCAGAGATATGAAGATGGATGAACTACTGGAAGGAGTAGATAGAGGTATATATGCACGTTCGTCCAGTGGGGGCCAGGTTAGTCCGGCCCAAGGAACGTTTCAGTTCAATGCCCAGGTGGCTTACCTCATAGAAGACGGTGAGTTAACAAAACCGTTGAGAGATGTCAGTTTCAGCGGATTCACCCTGGATACCCTGAAAAATATTGTTGGTATTACGGACGAAATGAAAACGGGAGTCGGGCACTGTGGTAAGGGTCAGACTGCTGCGGTTTCCGATGGTGGGCCGCAAGTCCTTATATCCGAAGTTACCGTCGGAGGTAGATGAAGATGATATCAGAGAGCGTAAAGGAAACACTCGAAAAGATAAATAAATCCGGTCTAGAAGGCGACGTATACGGTATTGAGAGTCGAAATGTAACGTACTCGATTAAAAAGGGTGAGATCAGCGATATATCGGACAGTGAAGAAGTAGGTATGGGTATAAGGGTACAAAAAGACGGAAAGATCGGCTTCGCATACTGCGTTCCCGGAAAGGAAGAAAGATGTGTGCTCAAGGCTAAAAAATTATCCAAATTCTCTCAAGAATTGGATCTGACTTTCCCATCTACTAAAAATGTACCTGATGTAAAGACCTTTGATGCGAAGATCAAAAGAGCGATGGAAGGGGATGAAGGAATAGACCTGACCCAAAACATGTTAGAGGCCGCCAATGGCGTTAAAAAAGATATTATACCCACGGGAGGGGGTTTGAAATTAATGGTTGGTAAGATAGTAGTAGGTAATACGTCCGGCACATTACTAGAAGAGAAAAAAACAAAGATCGTTTGCGGTATTACAGCCACGATTAAAGGAGAAATAACTTCATTGACCGCATCCGAGGCGGACTGTTCGAGAAGACTGGACTTAGAGGTCGAAACGGTAGGTAAGACGGCAGCGAAGAAGGTGGATTCAATGAGAGAATCATCCAGCATCGAAACTGGCCCACAAACCGTTGTGATGAGCCCTGATGCTTTCTCCAATATTTTATGGTTTACACTTGCACAGTCCATATCTGGAGAGAACGTAAGAAAAAGTAAATCCTATTTTAAGGGCAAGCTTGGTGAATCCGTGGCAGACTCGAATGTTAATCTCCTAGATGATCCTACAAGGGAATGGGGCATGGGAAGTACCGGATTCGATGATGAAGGTGTTGCAACTTCGCCTCTACACATAATATCTGATGGAATTCTCAAAAACTTTTTGTACGATCTAAAAGAGGGGGTTAGGAGTAATACGGAAAGCACTGGAAACGGTATCCGTGGAAACTTCAAATCTCCACCTCAGATATGCGATAGAAATCTTGTATTAACCGGTGGCGATAACAAAACAGATTCCATGTTCCCGAAAGACGGTGTCTACATCGACGGGGTTATGGGTGCACACACCTCTAATCCGGTAAGCGGTGATTTCAGTATAGTTGCCAACCCGGCATGGCTGATAGAGCGTGGTGAAAAGGTCGGCCGGCTGGATGGTATAATGTTATCGGGGAACATACATGAATGTTTAGGTAGGATAGAACTGGGAAACGATCACCGTAGGACATATCTTCAAATGGGTGCAAGAGATATCAAGGTGGAACTTCCCTCTGTAAGGATTACCGAGATGTCTATCTCTAGTGGTTAAAGAAATAAAGAAAGGGGGTTAGTGGTTAGTAGTACACAGTCCATACTACGGTCGCGTCCGTGGGATTGTGTATCCAGTAACCTTGTCCGGGTTCGAACAAGAAAGTTTCCGGACTGTAGTCGTATGCCAAATTGTACGTCTGTGACGAGTCGAAGTAACCTATAACATCGACGACTCCCGGTAGTCCGTGGTTGCCGGCAGTTTCACCGGGCAGACCTACCATGGTCCAACCGGGATACAGTGTTATATCCGTGTTTGTAGGTGATGTGCCCATGATAGTCAGGGTGTCGTCTATGTTCATATGTATCCAGATACCCATACGGTGTGTCCACATACCCAAATTGTTGTATCTTTCGGTTCTTCCGGGAACATAAGAACTCCATTCTCCTAACGAAGCATCGAAGTACATCACCTTGTTGTAGTTACCATCTATGGACCCAAGTATCGCCTCCAAGGACATGTCCGCAGGTATCAGATTGAAAGACACAAAATTCCAGCCGTCAGCTGCACCCCCGGCGTAGAGTGGTATCTCAAATGTTTCTAAAGGAGCACCCGGTTCCTGTTTTGCATAAGTGTTCTGTTCCTCTAGACCGTTCTCTCCTTCTGCACGCACAATGTACCACCAGAATATTTCGTCTGCAGTACCTTTGTCCAGGTCGATGTACTCGTAACTTGCAGAACCGTCCGCAGCTACACTGTCAACATACTCATAAATACCATCGTATTCTTCCGAGCGATAGATATTGTATCGAGCCACATCTGATGGATCGTGGGGGCTCGCATGCCATGAGAGTAGATTATGTTCGTCTCCTTCACCAACAACTAATGCGGTTAACAGTATATCGTCGATACGCCATCCTTCTTCTATATCTTCATCGTATGCTTCTATACCCGCATCCCAACGAAGATGTATTGTTTCACCGGTATAGGCGGATAAGTCAAAGGTAACTGTTTCCCAGCCTACGGTACCACCCCAAGCCTGCTGTCCTCCCAGGGGATTACCGTATGCATCATTAATCACGCCATCGTAACCCTCGTTGGGTGTGATCAATGTGTAATCAACTCCGTTGGTAGATATCTTAAGATTACCGCCGTCAAGGTAAGTAGTTTGCATACCGAAGGAGCGCCAGTGATCGAAGCTAAGTTCCACATTCTCCGCACCCGCGGGTATCTCGATTCCCGGCGAGATGAGCCAGCTGAGATATCCATATGCTGAGGTTTTGTAGTACTGACCGTCACCGAAGTCCCATGAATTTACTCCGGAGGTTGCACCGTGACTGCGTATGCCCCATTCGCTTGCCGGCGATTCGGATGTACCCGTCGTATAACCAAGGTCACCTCCCTCTACATCATCTGAGAAGAGTGTTAACATCCCGGTTCCGTAATGTTCGACGGCCAGATTAGTTGGTGGTTCCGGTGGTATCCCTATAATTTCAAAGATACCGGTGTGATCTTCACCAAGTCTCCCCATCACATCGTAAACACCGGCACCCACTAGACATTCTCCACTGTGTTCGTTAGGAACGGTCCATGTAAAGCTACCGGTATCATCGTGGCCTGTAGTGATCGTAGTCCACGTGTAACCGGCATCGACGCTGTAAAACAATTCTATATGATCTATCGGATCATCTCCGGGCGATGTGGTCCATGTTATTTCATTATCCGTACCGGCATACCACATTTCGCCACCAATAGGGGATGTTATGTTTATGGACGGGGGTTCACCCGGAATCAATTCCTGCCTAATTGTCACAAATTTTGTCGATGAAACATCTATATCTGTTCTTGCGTAAAAAGTGATCATATCTCCCTTATCTATCCTCTCGAATACTGTAGCGTTTTCCACAATATATTCGTATCCATGCTCGGGGGGAGCTACGTTAAAGTTGACGAAAGCATCGTTGAAGTATTCGTAAAGGTCATTCTCGATCGTAGCTATGACTTCTGTGTTGGTTCCGTCGTTGGCCGGTGAATAATCTACAGTTATACCACCCAGTGGCATCCCCGCTTTGCTGTCTCTTTCACCATCACCGTTGGTATCGTAAGTAAGGGTTTCTATTTCCTCTCCGTTGATACGTACCAAACGATACTCCCGTACGCTCTTAACAAGGTCTCCGGTGGAAACATGCAGCGGTTGCAAACCTAAAGTAGGATCACCGGTTACTTCCGTACCATAGGCGTCGTATATATTTCGATTTGTATGTATATGCCCTGCGAAGACCGACGTTACGTTGTAATCCCTCGCCGCCTGACGGAAGGCGTCCCTCACACTGTTGTCATCGATGGTGTCGGGATACACTGTATGATGCATTCCGACGAACCGCATGGTCTTATCCATATTATCCTGCAATTCGTTTATCATCCATGTCACGTTATCCATGGTCATCAAACCATCCGGGTTGAGAGTTCCCACGTACTTGCCGGAGTTCTGCATTATGAAATGATAATCCTCAGCGTAGGTGAATGTATAATTGAGGTGTGGATTTATCCACTTCTGGTATGAACGGATATTGTAGTCCGGGTCGTCGTCGCTGGTATACGAATAGTCGTGGTTTCCATGGACGACGTACATGGGCACCTCGAGTTCTTGAAGAAGCTCGTAGAAACCCTCGTCCTGCTCGCTGGGATGTGGATCCTGGGGTGACCACCATGTGGGTTCCTTGTCACAGACGTCGCCGGTGAGGATGATAAAATCCGGCCTTATAAGGTTCATCTCGTTGAAGAACCGTCTTATGTAGGTTTCTGAACCTTCATCGTGGGTGGCGCCAAAGTGAGTGTCGGTCACCTGAACGAAGTTGAACTGGTCGGTGATCTCGTGAACTACTTTTACAGACTGTATCCGTTCCGTGCTCTCCGTACCATCGTTTAACCTTAGATCGTACAGTTCTTCCCTGGCATCCACCGGTATCACACATGTTAGGAACCATTCGTTTTCGTCACCTTCCTCAACGTAAATAACATCCATCTCGTATTCCTCTTCATAGGAACCGTAAGCCTTGAATAAACTTGCATGCCATGATGTTTCTTCGTCCGCCACGGGATTTTTCACCCATAATTCTATGGTTTCCCCTCTCTCCTGTATAACAGGCACACTTATCAGTGGTTTCCTGATAATTATCTCGTATTCCTGCGCAGGAATATTATAGGCGCTAAGAGGTAGATTTTCTTCCGGGCCGGTGTTTGTTGTACTGCCTACACTACTAAGAACAGCAACAAACATAATATATGTCATCACCAATACAAAGTATTTGGGATTCTGTTCCATATTATCTCTCCTATAGTTTAATTCATAGTTGGTTTCAGGTATAAGTGAATACCCTTTTCCAATATATGTAGAAACATAACACTACAAAATCTTTTCGCTTTGAACATAATCCTTACGGTAGATTTAAATATTACTGACTGACTATCAGTCAGTGAAGGTAATGGTAAGAGATGTAAAAGACCCGAAGGTGAGGAAAAACGAGTTCATTGAGGCAGCAGGATTACTCTTTTCACAAAAAGGATATGATAATACTTCGGTGAAAGATATAGTGGAAAAGGTAGGGGTGGCCCATGGTCTTTTCTACTACTACTTCGATTCAAAAGAGGCCTTAGTCGATGCTATGGTAGAAAACATGGTCGCCGGCATGATCGCAGATGTGCAATATATAGTGAATTCGGACGAATTAACCGCTTTGGATAAATTCAGTATGATGATGCTCCAATTCCTGGAGAGGAAAAAGAACAGAAAATACTTGATATCCTTTTATCAAGGGGACGACAAATTTCTACTTCTATCGAAATACATTAACCGTACTATCGACGACTTTGCACCGTTGATAGCCGATATAGTGGTCCAGGGTGTGGAGGAAGGAACTTTTAGAACCCCCTATCCTAGGAAAGCGGTGGAGTTCTGGCTCTACGGAAGATTCTTCATGGTAAGGAAGTTCATGGAAAAACCGCAACTGATGGTTGAATACTTGGAGGCGGAGGCACGTTTTATCGAGCAGATACTTGAGGCTAAAGAGGGCGCTCTTACGGATATGTGGACTAATTTTTTTGATGGTTTAGACGATATGATAATAACAGAGGATGAGATATGATGAATGAAGAACCTGTCATGTACATAAAAGGTCTAACCAAGTACTATGGAGATGTTGTTGGTATCGAAGATCTGGACCTGAAAGTGTATCCCGGAGAGATAATGGGCTTTCTCGGGCCTAACGGCGCGGGTAAGACTACAACTATCAGAGTTTGTTTGGACCTGCTACAGAAAACCAGAGGTGAAGTGAAGATATTCGGGCTAGATTCCCACAAATATTCACTGGAGATACGCCGGAGAACGGGTTACTTGCCGGGAGATTTTGGAATGTATTCCGATCTTAAGGTTAAGACGATATTAAAGTATCTGCTCTCTCAAAGTGGAGTCTCCGATGATAATAAGATGAAGAAACTAGCGCATGTATTAGAGCTTGACATAGATAGAAAGTATGGCAATCTCTCTAAAGGTAACAGGCAAAAGGTGGGCCTAGTTCAGGCCTTTATGGCCGACCAGGATTTGATAATATTGGATGAGCCTACCTCAGGATTGGATCCGTTGATGCAGCAAAAGTTCTACGCTTTTCTACGTGAGGAGAAGTCAAAGGGTAAAACCATCTTCATGTCTTCCCATATATTGGCAGAAGTCGAAGAGATATGCGACAGGGTGGCCATAATAAGAGAAGGGAAACTTCAGGTTGTGGAAGACATTCATTCGTTGAAGGAGAAGATGGGTAAGAAACTGGTAATCGATTTCGAAGATGGTATCCAACAAGATATTTTCGATATGGATGGTGTGGAGGATGTTCAAATCGACGGTAGGACGGCCACAATGATAGTTACCAGCAACCTCGATGAAGTGATCAAAAAGGTATCCCGGCAGAACATAATCAACATGTCCCTGGAAACCTTCAGTTTGGATCAATTGTTCCTGACCTACTATTCCCGGGGAGGCAACGGTTGATGAAGATCGGAAATACTATCTTGATGGAGTTGAAAAACAGCTGGAAGGGATACTTGATATTTACGCTAGTAGTAATAATTATGATCGGAGGTTTTATACAGATTTACCCTTCGGTGAGCAGTGCTTTCGACGAAGAATTAGATGGAGCAGAAAATATCGAAATCGAAATTGTAGAGGCGGATGAGTTCATGATTGTTCACCTCTTCTGGGTCGAATTCCCACATGCGAATAACTACACACTGCTGGTAGGTAAAAGCCCACAGATGATAGTGCCTGTGGATAAGATTGAGGGGATCCGGGATAATGAGTACACTTATTCATTACCTTTGGAAGATAACGATAACTCTCCCGAATGGTACTTTGGCATATTGGCTGTAATCGATGATGAAGAAGATCTAAGTACAGAGTTCGTGGGTATGGAGAGCAACGTGGACAGGATCAGTTTCTTGGAGGAGAGCTTTGGTATCGATTACAGTTCTATCCATGGATTTCTGTCTGTGCTCTGGAGTATGTGGTGGTTTCTGTTGATCGGCCTTTATATCGTTTACATTTCCCTTAATTGTGTATCTAAGGATTACGATGAAGGGCGTATGGATATTATTTTGTCCAAACCTATATCTCGGAGGCAGTATTTACTGGAAAAATTTTCTCTAGTAGCTATATTTACATTTTTCCTTTTATCCATCGCCGGTTTGATAACCATCGCATCGGTCCATTCATTGGGTGAGTTGAGTAATATTTCTGCTTCCACATTGTTCATCACCACATTGTTTTCTTGGCCTCTATTTCTTGTGATAATAGCTGTTTCTTTCCTTTCAGCCGTTTATTTTGAAAATTCAAAAAAATCCGTGGGATTCACTTTCCTTATCGTACTTATACAATACGGGATAAATATGGTCGGTAATATGACTGATAATCTCGAGCACGTAAAACACTATTCCATTATATCTTACTGGAATCACGAATCTATGCTTTACGGGGATGCGATCAACTGGATCGATTTCGCCGTTCTATCCGTAATCGTATTCATACTTATATTCATCACTCTCAGAATATTCGAAAATAAGGACATACCGGCGTGATATCATGACATGCATACTCAATTCACGGGAAAAAATCGAGGAGGATGACTTCATTGCTAGGTAGAACGATGCTCATGGAGTTCCGTAAAAGTTGGAAGGGTTTTACCATATTCATACTAGTGGTCGTATTGATCGCCGGTGGCATGGCACAACTTTACCCGGTAATAAGCGAAGCTTTCGAAGAAATCGATGAGTTAGAGAGTGAGGAATATATATATATGGAGATAGAAGAAGATATCATACATCTGTCTTGGAAGGAGATGGATGATTTTGTTGAGTACAT
>JAFDTZ010000018.1 GCA_019594305.1 Thermoplasmata archaeon | reverse complement strand
TTTTCCGCACACGTGACATCCTCTTACCAATCTCATGTACTATCCCTGTTTTATATAGGAACAAGGTGTGATAAATAGTTTGAGGATATTACCAACATTGCAAAAATGTGTTCGATCACGATTATATCATACTTACGGGTCAGGAGTATGAGAAAGGTTTTTTGAATGCATTATATCCAGTATCTCATCATCGGTGACGGCCATACCCCCTCGTGCGATACGTCCGAGGTTGGCCAAGGATTCATGGGGGCTGGAACCCACTATACCGTCGGTTACGGGGATGCCGATACCCGCCATTGCTAGCTCGGTGGAGCGTGTGGCGGCGTCCACGGCGGTAAGAGCTTTCATTCCACAGCCTATCTTGGCGCCGTCGCAGATGATACCCGCTATGTTACCCACCATGTTGTTGATCGCCCGGGAAACTGCGTCCTCGGTACCGCCTTCCATGTACACACGACCGGCGGCCAGGCCTATACCGGCAGCGTTGGCGCAACCGCACATGGCAGATAGGGTGCCCAGATGATGGGTGGTGGCGGAGGTCATGAGGGCACCCAGGGCTAGAGATTCCTGCATACGCCTACGGCTGGCACCCATTTTTTCCGCCCACAATACCAGGGGCACCGTCGTCGTTATGCCCTTGTTACCCGAGCCTGCCAGGGACATTACTGAAAGATCCTCGCCGGACATACGGGCATAAACGCCCCCGGATGCTAGACGTGCGGCCCTGCCTATGGTATCATGGACATCCCGTACAGCAAAATCCTCGGGAAATAATTTCTCACCGTGCCTTGCAATGGCCATGTTGAGGGCGATACCCTCTTCAAGCCGTTCCCGATCCTCATCGGTCATGGTGCGAAGGAACGCAAATAATTCCTCTATCTTCATGCCGGCTATACGTCTACGGATGTGATGATTGGAATGATTAACGGTTGTTTCGTCGTCACCAAGTAAAACCTTTCCGTTCCGTTGGATACGTATCACCGAGGTGTGATCACCGGCGATGACCGCCCGTCCCGAGCCTTTTTCACGCTCCACGTGGCAGTCGATCCACAGTTCCTGGTGTGTGGTGTCGACATCCATCGTCACCGAGCCTTCATCCATCAGAACTTGGGCCGTGGCAATGCGTTCCGGTGTGTTCTGCCGAAACACCTCCAGGCCCACGGACGGGTCGGCTGCAAGAGCGCCCAGTGCGGCTGCCCAGTGCCCTCCTATCTTGCCCCGGGAGTAGGGGATGCCGACGGCGTAGCAATTCTTGTATATCCGTGGGTTGCAGCGAACTTTAACGACACGGATAGACCCCGACGCCTGGGCCGATGCGGTTGCCGCGGCCAGCCCTATGCTGGCCGGCTCCGTGCATCCCAGGGCGGGCACCCACTCAGCATCCAGGTATTCCGAGAAATTCATGGGAACCCTCCTTCCTGCGTGCTAGCATCCTGTATCTCGGTAACGCGATCACCGCTAACCGCTTTCGCTGCCAATGTGTGGATTGTGCATGTCACACCTTTTTTCTTCATCATAGTGTTCACCTGGGTCAACTCCGCCCGACATATTATGGGCGTGTTTTGTTAACGGGAAGTTATAAAAGATGTTTATAAAAACTTAGTGTTCGAACCCGTCGGGTTATCGGAAGTGAACCCGGGGTTCCGCCGGTCATGGGAAAATTGTATATACGAAACAGAAGATATTCCGGGTGATTAAAATGGTAGTCAAAATAGATGAAGATGCGTGCATAGCCTGTGGACTATGCGTGGACGCCTGCCCCGTAGATGCCTTGTATCTCGAAGGAGATTTTGTTCAAGTATATGCTGACAAATGCGAGGGTATAGGCGACTGCGTTGCAGTATGTCCCGTTGATGCCCTGTCCTGCCCAGGAAAGTAGGCCGGCACCACCGAAAAAGATAATACCGAAAGCCCCTATCGGCCTTACGGTAGATATAATGGTGGACTGTAAAAACATAATGTCGAGAAGGGCCAAGGAGATGAAAGCATCGGAGATAAGGGAACTTTTGAAATTAACCCAGAAACCCGGAATTATATCTTTTGCAGGAGGATTACCGAATCCGAAGGCATTTCCCGTAGATGCTACAAGAAAGATAATTAACGAGCTTTTAGACGATTCTTGCGAAAAAGTTCTACAGTACGGTGCGACAGAAGGTATCAGACCTTTAAGAGATGCACTTGCCGCACATATGAGAGACCGTGGGATAAAGGTGGATAGGAAGAATATTTTGATAACCCACGGATCACAGCAGGCTTTGGACCTCATAAGTAAAGTATTCCTTGACCCGGGAGACACGGTAATAGTCGGTTCACCTACCTATCTTGGTGCCACCGGTGCCTTCAGAGCGTTCCAAGCGGACATGAAGACCGTCACCGTAGGGGACAAAGGTATGGACATGGACGAACTGGATAAAAAGTTGGAAGAATTGATCAGACTGGACTGCAGGCCCAAGTTCATCTATGTGGTACCCACCTTCCAGAATCCTTCGGGGGTTACCATACCCGCGGAGAACAGAAAAAGACTTCTAGAGATCGCCGACAAATACGATATGATGATTGTGGAAGATTCACCATATTCTTACCTACGGTACGAGGGGGAGGCGATGCCCCATATAATGAGCTTGGACAAGGACGGACACGTACTGCGCATGCAAACCTTCTCCAAGATACTGGCACCCGGATTCAGAATAGCCTGGGTCACGGGACCCGAGGATATAATAAATCAGCTCGTCATCGCTAAACAATCATCTGACCTGTGTACCAATCCCTTCGGGCAGTACGTTGCATACAAGTACGTTTCCGAAGGCACTCTTTACGAGCACATCGACTACATAAAGGAACTCTACAACCGTAAGCGTTTGACAATGTTGGATGCTATGGAACAATATTTTCCCAAGGAGGTAAAGTGGAACCGGCCGGAAGGAGGTATGTTCGTTTGGGCTATACTTCCGGAATACGTCAATACTAGAGAGATGTTTCCCAAGGCCATCGAAAAGAATGTTGCCTATGTTGTGGGCGATGCATTTTTCGTTGAGGACGAAGGATACAACACCATGCGGTTGAACTTCACCCACTCTTCGGAGGAAGAGATAGTCGAGGGTATTAAGCGGTTGGCAAAGGTAATCCAGCATGAGATAGACGAAAATAAAGGTGAGAAGATAGAAGAAAGTATCATCACACCATAATAGAATATAACCTAAACCAGTAAACTTAATTAATACCTCGCAGATAAGGGTCAACAACCTAATGGATGGGATACAAATTGAGTAAAACAGGAGGGGTACCCTCGCCCGAACTAGTCTATTCCGACGACATGGCACGTTACTTCAAGGAGCTCGAAAAGGGTGCCGAACTATGTTATTCCATAGCAGAAGCCGCTAGGAAAAAGGGATACGACCCCACCACTAGGGTTGAGATACCAAAGGCGGAAGATCTTGCAAAACGTGCTGAAGAACTTACAGGTGTAGAAAACATAGCAGAGAGGATCAGGGAGCTTAGCAAGGACCATGAGAGGGAAGAGGTTTCACTGTTTATAGCCGAAGAAGTGGCGATGCGACCGGAAGGCAGCTTGAGAGAACGTTTGGACTCGGCTATCAGGGTGGGCCTTGCAGTACTGACCGAAGGTATTCTTGTAGCGCCTTTGGAAGGTATAGGCGCTGTAGAGATAAGGAAGAACAGTGATGGCACGGATTACGTTGAACTCTCTTTCGCCGGACCGATACGCTCGGCGGGTGGTACCGGTCAGGCTATGAGCGTTTTGATAGCCGACGTGGTCAGGCATAAACTGGGTATAGGCGATTTCAAAGCTGAATTCGGTGAGATACAGCGTTTCAAGGAAGAGATACCGCTTTACAAAAGATCGAAGAACCTTCAGTACACTCCGTCAGCCGATGAGATCGATTTGATCATCTCAGGCTGTCCCGTAAGTATAAGTGGGGAGGGTACCGAGAGCGAGGAGATATCCGGTAACCGTGACCTTCCAAGAGTTAACACAAACCGTTTGAGAGGTGGTGCGTGCCTGGTGATTGCCGAGGGGATGTGCCTTAAAGCGAAGAAACTTAAAAAATATGTGGATAGGCTGGATATAGGGGGCTGGGAATTCCTCGACGAATACATAAAAAAATATGCATCCGGTAAAAAGAGTGACGGTAAGGAAGAGGGTAAAGTGGGTATAGAGCCCAACCATAAATATATCAAGGAAACCATAGCCGGCAGACCGGTCTTTGGGCATCCCATGCAAAAGGGCGGACTGCGCTTGCGATACGGCCGGGCGAGAACAACCGGACTGGCGGCCATAGCGGTTAACCCGGCGACCATGATACTTTCAGGGGAATTCATGGCAGTGGGAACTCAGTTAAAAATAGAACGTCCCGGAAAGGCCGGGGCGGTCACGCCATGTGATTCCATCGAGGGACCTACGGTACTGTTAAACAACGGTTCGGTTAGGCGAATAAACGAACTTGAAGAAGCTCTACGAGTAAAAGAAAGTTTGAAGGAGATAATCGATCTGGGAGAGATATTGATACCCTACGGTGAGTTTGTGGAGAATAACCATCTTTTGGTACCTGGGGCTTACTGCCACGAATGGTGGGTGCAGGAGGCGGAAACAGAGATAGGGGAAGATGAGATAGACGGTGAGAAAGCGGTGGAATTATGTAGTGAAAAAGGTGTCCCGTTACACCCTAAATATATATATTTCTGGGATTATGTAAACAAAGGGGATATCGTTAAGTTAAGAGATTGGATAGCGGAACACGGCTCACCGGGAGATTCTCTGCTGGTAGATAATGACAGCGATGTGAAGAGGATCGCCGAGGATATCGGAATACCTCATGGGTTGAGAGATGGTAAAATAGAGTTCCGTGATCATCTGCCACTTCTCTTCACCCTGGGCCTTGATCCTGTAACATTGGCAGAGAACGGCGACAATGATGAAGAGGACGTATTCAGATATCTGTCGGAGTTGTGCGGGGTCCATATACGATCTAAAGGTCCTGTGGCCATAGGTGCCAGGATGGCGAGACCTGAGAAAGCTAAGGAAAGGGCCATGTCGCCCGCAGTCCACGTTCTGTTTCCCGTTGGTGAAGCCGGTACCAACCAGAGGTTGATAGAAAAGGCTGTGGAAGCGGGTATTATAGAGGTAGACGTGAGTGCATTGAGATGCACCACGTGCGGTAAAAGAGGAGCGCAGATAAGATGTTCATGCGGTGGTCGGAGTGAGATCATCGACCCTCCGAAGAAACAGAAGATACCTATGCAGGCTATATACCGCCAGGCTCTGATCACCTTGGGAGAGGGGGGTAATGTACAGAAGATAAAAGGTGTTAAGGGACTGATAACGAAGAATAAGGTACCTGAGGCCCTGGAAAAAGGCATCTTGAGGAAAAAACACGGGATCTTTGTTTTCAAAGACGGGACAAGCCGTTTCGACATGACGGATCTGCCTTTGACCCATTTCAAGCCTAGAGAGATAGGCTGTGATTTGGCTCGTTTAAAGGAACTGGGATATACAAAAGACATCCACGGAGATAAATTGGAAAACGAAGAACAGGTAGTGGAATTAAAAACCCAGGACATAATCGCATCTAAAAATGCCGGGAGGTACCTGATGCAGGTAGCTAAATTCGTGGACGACCTTTTAGAGAAATACTACGGTTTGGAGCCTTTCTATCGTGCCCGAAGTGCAGATGACCTCATCGGACATTTAGTAGTGGGCTTGGCACCCCATACTTCCGGTGGTGTACTGGGAAGACTGATAGGCTACCAAAGAGGCAGGGCTTGTTACGCACATCCTTACTTCCATGCGTCCAAAAGGAGAAACTGCGACGGAGACGAGGACTGCGTGATGCTACTCCTGGACGGTCTTCTCAATTTTTCACGTGAGTTTTTACCTGAAAAAAGAGGCGGGCTAATGGATGCACCACTTGTGCTAACCACCAGGATAAACCCCGATGAGATAGACGAAGAAGCACACAACGTGGACAGCCTGTGGAGATATCCCTTGGAATTTTACTGGAAAGCCATGGAGTATTCAGATCCCAAAGAAGTTTCGGATATTATGGAAACAGTAAAGGCAAGGCTTGGTACCGAGGGGCAGTACGAGGGTTTCGGGTATACCCACGATACTTCGAATATTTCAATGGGACCCATAGAGAGTCGTTACACACTACTGGGTAAGATGACGGAGAAGATGGAGGCACAGATAAAGGTGGCCCATCTAATCCGTGCCGTGGATGCCACGGATGTCGTATGTCGCGTAATCGAGGATCATTTCATACCGGATATGATGGGAAACCTGAACAAATTCTGCGTACAAACCACCAGATGTACAAAATGCAACAAGAAGTACAGAAGACCGCCCATGGCCGGTAAATGTGATTGTGGAGGTAATCTTACGCTTACCGTACATAAAGGAGGCGTTAAAAAATACCTGGATACGTCCCTGGACCTTACCAGAAGATTCGACCTGCCGATTTACCTGCAGCAGAGGGTACAGCAGATAAGTGACCAGATAGATTCCCTCTTCGAGAATGATAAAGTGAGCACGCCTAGGTTGGACGAGTTCTGCTAGGAGAATGAAAACAAAGAAGATTGCTTGTTTTTTTCGGATATTTCCGAAAGTTTATGGAATACGGACTCCATCCGTTCCAGGGTAAAATCATGCTCGTCGCACAGGAATGTTCGTATCTCCTGGATGCGTGGGGACTTGAAACGTATATGGTAATCCCTCGTCACATCGGGTTTGAGAAAAAGCTCCCTGATGGATTCGTAGTTACCCACTTCTTCACCCCTGGCCTCCAGGACACCCTCCAGTGAGCCGTGTTTCTTGACGTACTTCAAACCCCTTTTCGGACCTATGCCCTTGACCCCTTCGTTGTAGTCCGTACCACACAGTATGGCGATATCCACCAATTGCTCCCGCGTTATACCGTGTTCATCCAAAGTTTCTTCCAGCAATATCAGCTCGGGTTGTACCTGCTTGTACTCGTTCCTCCCCGGGAGCTTCCTCCTGCCAGTTATCGTGAGGTTCCTCACCAATCGGGGTGCACCGCAAAGCAGGGAGTCGATATCCTGGCTGCCTACAGCCCATGCGTCTTCGGACCTTGCAAGAAAGGCCGCCTGGCTCTCGCCTTCTCCGGGTGCGTACACCCTTGGGATGCCCATGAGGTCCAAAAGGCGGTCGCTGCTGTCGATTATCTCGTTGGTCATCCTCGAGGTCTGCATCGCCTTCGTCCTCGCCTTTTCCATATCGCCTTCTTCCAAGGCCCTCTCGTACTCGTTACGGGCTTCTATCTTGCGTTCCTTTCGCTTTTCCAGAGTTCCTTCCTTCATTATATCCGGTTTTCCGTCGAAGACATAAACCGGTTTGATACCCGCCGCCATCAGATTTGCATTCCGGTAAAGGAGACCGGATAGATGAGAGGTTACACGGCCTTTTGAATCCACCAAGGGCTTACCGTCCCGTTGCCTGATACTGGCAAGGAACTGGTAGATTATGTTATAGGCGTCTATGGCGATCACATGGCCCTTGAGGTCATCCATGCCTATCTCACGAGACACGATAATATCGTTCAGTACTACACCCATGTTAACCTCCGGCCCGTCAAAACACTTCGCCCGCTGTCTGCACGTTCAACCCACGGTTGGTGATCTCATAGGGTTTGATCTTACGAGAGTGCTCGATCCTGCGCATCTTGATCACCTGGATGCTCATCTGAACTTCTTTGTTGTGGGACTGGTCGTACCTGAGTACTATCACTCCGTCGGCAGTATACTCCACCAGGCCGTCTCTAGAGCTTGTGGGGTTGTCATCCTTAACCTCGGCGGTAAGCAGCGTAGTCGCTTTTTCCTGTTTCACCATCTGAGATAGTTCGAACAACCGCTCCCTTTTTTCACGAGGTTTGTCGGACAGCATATTTAGAAGTGATACGGAATCGATAACTATGCGGTCGGCCCCGAAATCCTTGATAAATTCGGGTAAGTCGCTCTTTAACTTGTTGATAGTAGCATCTGCATCGGCGGGACTGAGTTTCTCGATCACTATCTTGCCTTCATTGATATAGGGTTCGAAATCCCAACCGTAGGAGCGACCGGTCCTTATTATCTCGTCCTTCTCCTCCTCGAGAGATATGAAGATGCACTTATCTCCACTTTTCACACCCTCCCATATATACTGAAGTGCGAGAGTTGTCTTACCGGTACCGAATGTACCAAGAACGGTGAAGACGTGACCTTTTGGTACTCCACCGTTCAACATCTCGTCCAAACCTTCTATACCCGTCGATATCTTTTCCACTATCTCTTCATCCATATTATCACCTTATCATCTCGTAATTAGCTACATGGTACCCGGAATAATCCGTTATCTCAGCGTTGAATCGGGCTATCTTTTCCCTCCTGAGATGTGGCAGCACGCTCATGAACTTTTCCACCGTCATATACCGCTGACGTATGGTACTTCTGATGTTCTTCGACCACTCGAAATTGAATACTCCGTCGACACTGTCGATTATCAGGTATTCCATGCTTTTATCAATTACCTCCTTCGAAAGTAGGAGATAGATCAAACCGCCCCATTTTTTCGACGCCCTGCGAATGCCCTTGATTATGGTTATCAATTCATCGTTGTCGATGGATTTATTGGTCAACAGGTCCGTGAGGGAATCTATTACGACCACATTATCCTCGGAATTATTTTCAAGAAAATCCACAAGTTCCTTTAACAGGTCGGAGTTTGAATTTCCGGAAAATATGCTAGAGGGGTTGCGGTTACCGGTCCAAGCACTGGGGACCATTGTACGTTTGAAATAGGGGTATGAAAAATCTGATATGTTCAATGAATTTTCAATAACATCGTAATAATTCTGGTTAAATGAGTTCTTTATCTCCTCGAGTATGTCTTCCTTCGCTCGTGAAAAGGTAATATGGTGTATCTCTTCCGGTAATATAGATTCTTTGCATTCGTCGCCTAGGACCAGATGCAGGCTGCTAGGGTCCTCCTTTACCATTAGTAACTTGGCTGAAGAGGTGTACACAAATTCCTGACCACCGGCACCTATCTCTGACAACAATAAAACGACAGAGCCAACTGGAAGGCCTCCTTTTATTATGGTGTCGAGTGCGCTTATCCCCGTGGGTATCTTTTTCATGTTTTGTACCACCGTCAGACCTATCGTCAGACAACGCTTGCGCCTATATTATCTCAGAACTCCCTCATATAGTTTACCGAAACAATGCAATTTATTTTTTCTACCGGCAGTTAAGTTAAAATATTCCGAGGTAATAGACGATTGAAAAAAGATATGACGGTGAAGTGGGGCGTTGAAGAACGGGACGAGAGTCTTGAGGAACTGCAGGCCAAAATTAGAAAAAAGGTTAGATTGTCCAAGATGGTAGAGATACTGATATTGGCGATAACCTTTAGCGTACTTGTCAGCACAATTCTCGGTTTCATGGGTGAAGAAACTGCCAGGAACGGTAGACTTTTTCTTATTCTTACTTTTTCCAGTGCTTTATTTATCCCTGCGATACAGTTCGTTTATCAATGGGCATCAACGAATATACTGTGGAAGGAATATTTGGACAGCACGGCGTACATCGAACCCGTGGAGTTATACGATGTCCATACCATGTTCATGAGCACGATCTTCTCATCCAAAAAGGGATGGTTGTTCGAGAAAAATATCAAAAACACCCAAGAGCAGCTGCTGAAGTTGATATATAAAGGCACCCTGCAGGGAAGATACGATTTACAGGCAAGGAAGTACTTACCGCCGTCTGTGATAAAACGCCTCAAAGATGAAAGAACTTATTTCCTCAGCCCGGCTCCGCCTCCCCGGGACCTGTGGTACCAACGCAAGGAATACGCAAAAATAAGGGATATAGAGGCGTGTATGGCCAATGATTTCCACAATATTGATATATATCAGTTTGAAAAATATGTGGTGGGTCTGTTGGAGAAAATCGGTTACGCTACGAAGACATCACCAGCCCATGAAGACCATGGAAACGATATAGTGGCCGAAAAGGGCGGTGAATTTACCTTCGTAAAGGTCGTGATAGAGTCACCTGACGAAAAGATCGGTCTCATGGAGGTACGAAGTGCCGTGGATTCCATGGAGAACTTCAACACCGAACGAACCATAATCGTCACCAATGCCACCTTTACAAAGACTGCACATGAAGTAGAGTCAAAATCCCACGATATCGAGATGTGGGACGGTGAAGAGTTAAAAAGGTTATTTGCCGAGTGCTACCTGGACAGTACTTCCAAGGGATAACGTATCAGCTCTGAGTTCATGCCCGATACTCGACGGGGTCATTCATCCCTATCTCCGCAAAACCACGGAGTCTCAACCTGCACGACTCGCACCTGCCGCAGGCCTTTTCGCCTCCCCTGTAACAGCTCCAGGTATGTTCCAATGGTACCTCGAGTTCCATACCCTTGGAGATGATCTCGGATTTTGACAGATCGATAACGGGGTATCTGAGCACTACGGGTTTTCCCTGTAAGCCCGTCTTGGTGCCCATGGTAAAGGCTTCCTGGAGTGCCCGGAAGAATTCCGGCCGGCAGTCGGGATAGCCGCTGTAATCCACGGCGTTGGCACCGATGAAAATCGCCTTTGCACCTATGCTCTCGGCGTAGGAAAGTGCGTAACTCAACAGTATGATGTTCCTTGCTGGTACGTAGGTTGACGGTATGCCATTTCCCATATCGTCCCTTGCATCGGGAACTTCTTCACCGCTTTGGAGCAGTGACGAAAGGGTTATCCCCTCCAAATCCATACTGATGATCTTATGTTCCTTGACACCCAGTGATCCCGCTATCTTCTTTGCGGACTCTATCTCACGATGGTGCCTCTGGCCGTAAATAAAGGTAAGTGCATACAGCCGATAACCCTCTTCACGCGCGATACCGGCGGTCACTGCTGAGTCAAGGCCGCCTGATAGCAGCACCACGCATCTCCTGTTCATAGCTTCTTCTTCACCCATGCCCCCTGCCCCCTTGACTCGTCGACTCCGATTTCGATAGCGACTATGCTGTCGGGTATCTCAAGCTCCTCTATCACGCGTTTAAGTATGTACCCGGCGAGCTCCTCTGCAGTACTCCTTCGGATGTCCAGCAACAGTACGTCCTCTCTGGGAAAAACATAGCGTTTGCCACTTAGTTTGATGGATATCTCGTTTTCCGACTCCTTAACCGTTCCGGCGGGAAGAATGACCCTGTGGTCCAATTCCTGCGCGATGGCTCGTAGTTTTTCTTTGAGTGGTATGAAATCGAGAACGAATCCTTGTTCTCCTTTGAATCCCTCCACCCTTGCATGAACCGCGTAGTTATGGCCGTGGAGTCTACCGCACTTGTCGTGCTCCGGTAAGATATGGGCCGCGGAGAAACCGATGTGGGCTTCCCAACCGTTTATCTCGAGTCGTATCATGGCTTTCACCTGAATTGATATTAAAGTGAGGTATCGATTTTAAACCTTTGCCATGGTTAGAGTATTATACTAGGTGGTCTTTACCGAGGTGAGGCGTTCAATATGAACATAGAGAAAGGAGATCACGTAGAAGTGGACTATACTGGTAAACTGAAGGACGGCACTGTTTTCGATTCGTCCATCGAGAAGATAGCAAAAGCTGCCGGAGTACATGACAGGAACAGGGAATACCAACCCCTGGCGTTCAGAGTTGGAGACGGTAAATTGATACCCGGCTTCGAAAAGGGAGTTCTCGGGATGGGATCGGGTCAAAAGAAGACCGTCGAGATACCTCCCGAGGAGGCATACGGTAAGAGTGGTAACCACCCCCTTGCAGGTAAGACCCTTTTCTTCGAGCTCGAGGTCAGGAACGTTCAAAAGAGCCGATAGTTTTACTGCAAATTAAGCAGTAAAACAGTAATCCTTTTATTCACCCCTATGTATCGCTATATCCAGATAATGAATGAAGGAAAACAATCGACCTTTGCGGATTTCGTAAACGTCGATAGCGTTGAAGAAGCGCGGGATGCACCATCGACCGAACTCCGTCGAAAAAAGCGGCAGGAGCCTGTCGTATCGAAAAAAGCTGAACCCGTTTCACCCATTAAAAGCTATGCTCCGGACGGTGAGCCCGGGGGGCCGTGGGACGAGATGTCGGAGGAAGAGCGTATCGACTTCATCAGGGAGCACGGTACGGACACCATGGTCTTGGGACTGGAATCCGTACTTCAGGGAAACAAGTACAAGCCCAAGCGTGAAGATATGTGGGTCAACCGACTTTACAAGGGTAAACGTATGGTGAGGACCATACTGGAGAAGAAGGGCGAGGGTGGAAAATAGTTTACCAAAAGATTCAATCCGGAATGAAGGGGAACTGATGGCCCATGGCGGACCTGAAAAGGAGAACGCCTACTATCATAGGTAGTTGAAAGAGTAAGGGGAGTATCAAAGTGAGGGCATAATGGTACCATCTCGGTCTGTCCGCGGGTCTGCTTTCCGGAACACAGTAGGCCGGGACGTATATCATCAAACCGTAGGTAAATATCCACATCCCCGCCCCGTAGAGCTGGTGCAACCCGCCGTACATGATTTCACCTATCATCCCCCATGTACCGTAGAGCAGAAAAACCCAATTGTGATGAAAGTCGTACCGTTTCAACCACCATGCCCAGAAAACAAAGGCGGGCCATATTACCACTACCGAGGCTAGGAGCACGGTTTCGAAGTAGTTATCGCTTGCGGTGATGAACGCTTTTCCGTATTCACCGCCGAAAAGCCAGTATAGGTTCGTCGCCGTTACGGTGAAGACCTCGGAGAGCAGTGCCAATACGGTTGCAAGAAGCACGAATTTTAGCATCCACGAGTCGGGTGTCATACCGATAAAGTTTTTTATTTTCTCACGATAGGTGTACATCATGGTTCCGCAAACACCGATCCAGCATATCCACAGGGCGAATACGCCCATCAGTATTATGGCACGGTCGTTTGGGTCTGTCTCGGGGCTGCTGACGAATATCAGCAGAAGAAGGGTGAAAACGATACCGTAGGCGAGGATCATCTTGAGTGCCAGGGCGGCCCTTTTACCTGAACGTGTTTTCCAATCCTGCGAGGGGGTAGGACCCATAGAGATCAAGTTAAGTGAGGAGATATAAGTTTTGTGTGGAAGCATTGGTTAGAAGATTTTTTTACCCCGTATCTATCATAAAAAATATTAAATAGTCTATTTGCTTGCAATAGCCGGTAATATGAGACGAAACATACTCAAGAAAGATAAGAAAGGAGCACTCGAGGGTCTTCCTCTATACTTGATAATACTCGTGGTTATTGCAGGAGTAGGAACCGTGATCCTCGTAGGCTGGATGATGAGCTCGCAGTCGACTGAACTGGATAGTATAACTGTTGATGATCCTACGATGAGGGTTACTTATACCACTAACACGATAACCGCTTATGATCAGAACGGTAATCGTTTAGAAGGAGTTACCGTGACCCTTTTAGGCTGCGGTGTTAATCGTGTAGGTGAAACGGATAGTAATGGTGAGGTAAAATTTGATAACCTTGAGATAGAGCTACCACCTGGCGATAATTTCGGTACTATCGATGTAACTGCTAGATACTCCGGAAGTATAACCACCACGAAAACCGCAGTGATCACTGTTTCGGTTGCTTCTCCCGAATGAGGCCTTAAGCTGCTCAACATTGACGAGATTCTCGGACGCTCGCAAGGCATGACCAAACGCCTGGGAAGTGTCGGCTGCTGCCACCTCGGCAAGAACGTATCATATCCCGGGGGCAAGTACGAGGAGATGGGCCGTACCTTCCTGGACATCGTATCGCCACACTGCATGCTGGTAGTCGGTAAAAGGGGCACCGGAAAATCCTATACCCTTGGTGTGCTTGCCGAGGGATTCGCCATGCTGGACGATAAACATTCCGAGAGAGTGGCCCTTGTTCTCGTAGACACCATGAGTGTTTTTCACAGTCTTAAAAAGGAGAATACCAATAACCGGGAGATCCAGCGTATGAAGGACTTCGGTATCGAGCCGTGCATGTGGCCCGGTAAGATACGGGTGATGGTCCCCCGGGCAGCAATAGACAAGGCAAATAGTTCGGGCCATGACATGCACTACAACGAGATACTCACATTGCCGCTCTGTGACGTAGAGCTGCACCAGTGGCTCACCCTCTTCGACCTGAAACTTACCGAGCCTCTTGGAACCCTACTTTCAAAGGTTTATTACATACTAGAAAACAAGGTGAACTACGGTTTCGACGAACTGTACTCATGCATCGACGATATACCGGAAAAGGAGGAACACAAGGAGGTACTCAAAGGACTCTTCGCGATAATAGAGGGTACCGGACTGTTCACCAAACACGGTACCGAGAAACCCATCGCCGTAGGCGGTAAGATAACCGTACTGGATATCTCGTACCTGGGACGGATGGGGCAGTACGCACTGAGAAATCTGGTGGTATCGATATTCGCAAGGAAACAGCTGGCGGAAAGAACTCTGTACACCACCATCGAGATGCAGTCCCAGGCGGGACTCATCGAATCCGATACCTCCAAGGACATAACCAGCGAGTATCCGCTTATTTACATGCTGATAGACGAGGCACACCTGTTCCTGCCTAACGGTTCGGAGACACTAGCCACGGAACCGCTCATCGACTGGATAAAGTTGGGGCGACATCCGGGCCTATCACTCATACTCGCCACCCAGGAACCATCGGCACTCCACGAAAGCGCCATCAGACAGTCCGATATCATCATCGCACACAACCTTACGGCAAGGGACGACCTTGCGGCCCTGGGTATGGCAAAACAGTCCTACATGAAGAACGGCCTCGATAACATGGTGGGACAGATGGAGTTCAAGAGAGGACTCGCCATGGTTTTCGATGACAAGACAAGGAGGTTGCAACTGTGCATGATAAGACCGCGACACACACTGCATACCGGTATAGACGCCTCGGCGCTAACCCCCGAAGAACGTTAGGAAAACTCAAAGGATATATACCTCAGGGACATTGATGAATAGATGAGTGGGAACTCCGATAGGCAGGTAAAAGGTTCCGTGATCAAAGGATATTTTAAGTACGTAAAACGAACGTGGGGAACTCAGGGATTGAACGATTTAACCGATGCCACCGGTCTCGTATACAACGAGATAGATGAACAGAAATGGTACGACATAGGGGTATTCAAAAAGATTCAGTCCCGGATAGCAAAGGAAAAAGGTATCAAGTACATTGAGATGGTGGCGAACTATGCGGTTAAGGACCTGGGCGTACTCTCTTATATAGTTCGATTCTCCGATTTTAAATCGCTGTTGAAAAGGGCGACCAAAAGCTATTACGCAGTTTACAACTTCGGCGATGTGGAAATTGATATAAACGACAACAGTGCCGTCATCAGGATGAAAGACACCGCATTCGACGATTATACGTGTACCGCCTGGAAAGGTGCCTTCCAGGGGATGCTCGAGATAACACATTCCATAGGCACGGTGGAAGAGACGCAATGCCAGTTGAAAGGGTCCCCGCACTGCGAGTTCCGCATACGGTGGAAATAGTGGTCTCACACCATTTTACTACCGAGACTGTTTTTCCATATCTGTTTCATATCCGATACATCGACATCGACTATCTCCCTTCCGTTGTAGTTAACGGTCAACCTGCTGCCACCCACGGTTCCCAGACGGCAAAGAGGAAAGCTGAAATTTTTCTCGAATTCCCCTGCATCTTCCGCCGTCACTTCCACCAGCCATCTTGTGTTGCTCTCCGAGAAGAGGTGGACATCAGACAGCATTTGTGATCTAACGGTTATCTTCGCCCCCATATCCCCGGCTATACACATCTCCGCCAGGGCGACGGCCAGACCTCCATTGGATACGTCGTGACAGCTTCGTATCAGACCTCTGCCGTGGGCATCCAGCATCTCGTCAACGCTTATTTTCAGTCTATCAACATCCACGTCGGGAACTACCTTGCTGGCACCGTCTACCATCTGGTAATATTCCGAACCTCCCATCTCCTCCTTCGTCTCACCCACCAGATACAGTATGTTACCTTCGTCCTTGAGGTCCATGGTAACGGCCTTTCTTACATCGTCGATCATGCCGCATGCGAGTAACGACGGGGTGGGTTTCACAGGGCCCTTGTAGGTTTCGTTGTAAAAACTCACATTACCGGAAACAAAGGGTATGCCTAGAGGTCTTGCAACGGCCTCGAGTCCTTCCGCAGCCAGGGCGAAATCACCCAGTCGCTCCGGTTTTTCAGGGTTGCCGAAGTTCAAACAATCCGCCATGGAGTGGGGGGCGGCGCCAACGGCCACCAGGTTCCTCAACGCCTCGTCCATGGCCGACATGGCACCCTTCTTCGGATCAAGGTATACCAACCTCGGGTTCACGTCAGTGGTTATTGCCAGCCCACGATATGAATCTTCCAGGGGTTTTATTACCGCCGCATCCCCGGGGCCCTCGCTGCCGAGAACGCCCTGTAACGGCTTTATCACCGTGCAGCCCCTGACCTCGTGGTCATACTGCCTGATCACCCATTCCTTGCTGCTTATGTTGTCTCTGGAAAGTAATTCGCGAAGTACATCGCTGTAATCGTCCCTTTCAGCAGGTATTTTTTCTTCTATATTCTCGATACGGGAAAATATCTTTTGTTCTCTACAATAAGTAGGCCCGCCGGTCTGGAATTCAAGGTCGAGGTCCATTATCCCGACTCCGTTGTAGTACACGTTGATACGCTTTTCGGGGATAACCCGGCCGATAACACTCGCCTCCACGTCCCATTTTTTACATATCTGCAGCACACGTTCAACGTTCTCCTCCTTAACAGCGTACATCATCCTCTCCTGACTCTCCGAGACCCATATCTCCCAGGGGGCCATCCCGGGTTCCTTCACAGGTACCTTGTCCAGCTGTATCTCGGCACCGTAGCCAGCGGCCAAGGCCATCTCGCCGGCCACGCATGAAAGCCCGCCGCCTCCGAAGTCCTTCATACCCTGGAGCAGTTTTTTGCGGTTGAGCTCAAGGCTCGCGTGTATCAAAGGTTCTTTGGTTATTGGGTCACCCAGTTGAACGGCGCCTATGTCCTCCTCTTCCGAGGCTTCGTGGAGCTCGTCGGAAGCGAAGGTGACTCCATGGATGCCGTCCCTGCCTGTCCTACCGCCGGCTGTTATGAACACGTCTCCGGGTTCCTTGACACGGCTGCGGATCAACTCGCTCTTGGGGGCTATACCGACACATCCTACGTTGACCAAGCAGTTGGTGGTATAACTGTCGTCAAAGTAAACCATACCGGCAACCGTGGGTATGCCCAGCCTGTTACCGTAATCGCTTATTCCATCCACCACACCGTGGAAGAGGTAACGGGGATGCTTGGTACCCTTGGGAAGTTCACCTTCCTTCATATCGATGGGGCCGAAGAAGAGGGGGTCCACGAAGGCTATGGGCTGGGCGCCCATGCAGACCACATCTCGGACGATACCGCCTATGCCGGTGGCGGCGCCGCCGTAGGGTTCTATGGCGGACGGGTGATTGTGACTCTCCAATGCCACCACGTAGGCGTGCTCTTCGTCGAACTCCACCACGCCGGCGTCCTCTTCTATCACATAAATATTCTGGGGTGCGTCTATGTTGAAAACGGTATCCTTGAGAATCACCTTGGACGACTTGTAACAGCAGTGTTCCGACCATGCCTGGCCCAGGGCCTCCAGCTCGATGTCCGTGGGGTTTCTGCCAAGTTCGGCAAAATATTTTTTCACTCTCTTCATCTCGTCCAGGCTGAGACCTATTCCGCTTTCCTTGCTTATCTTCAAAAGGTCCTCATCGCCGGATTCGAGAAGGTTTACGTCGTAAAGTTCGAAGGGTACGTCCCTTTTGATGTAATGCTCCATCTCTAACCCTCTATCATGCGTATTTCGTAGGTTTGGATCACCGGGTTTGCCAGGAGACGCTTGCACATCGCCTCGACCTGCTCCACCGCCTGCTCCTCGCTTACATCATCCCCCATGTCTATCTCGAATATCTTACCGGATTTGACATCCTTTACATCCCAACCTAGAAGGTTGAGTGCCTTCTTGGTGTTCATACCTTCGGGGTCGGTTATCCCCTTCTTCAACTCTATGATAACTTGTGCGACTACCATGATACCACGGAAGCGGATGTACAGTTTAGCTTAAATAAGTTTTCTTAACGCTCTAGGAACGCCCATAAGGGTACGATTTATAAACGGTAAGTCCTTAATTGCTACACTTTTCAATATACTGAACGATAAACAGAAAAATTTGTCCTAGCCCACCACCGAATACTCCATCTCCAGGTCCATACCCTCGAAGCGGGTGACCATTAACCGGTCGATATTCATGGATGGTGTTTCTCCCAGTATGAGCTCCGCCGTCACCTTGTCCACCATGGGCGAGACCATGAAGCCGTGGCCGCTGAAACCGTTGACCTGGAAGAATCTATCGACTTCCGGAACCTCCCCCAGAATGGGTTGTGCGTCCGGCGTGGTATCGTACAGGCCGGCCCACTGGCGGATCATGTTGACCGCGCTGAACCGAGGTACCAGGTCGGTAAGTGTTTTCGCCATGGTCCTCATGAACCAAAGCGAGGAGCGCTGGTTGATACCCTGCTCCTCGTGAGGGTTACCGATACCTCCGACAACGTTACCGTGCCTGCTTTGGCTGAAGTATATGCCGTGTTGGAAGGATATGACCATGGGTGTAAGGAAACGTTTGAAAGGCTCCGTCACCATTATCTCGTGCCGATAGGGGCGGTTGGGAAGCTCCACTCCCGCCATCTTCGCGATTCCCGCCGACCATCCCCCTGCGGCGTTGACCACGGTGTCCGCCTCTATGTTGCCCTTATCGGTCTTGACCGTCTTTATGGTGCTGCCCTCGGTGACCATGTCGGTTACGGTGGTGTGCTCCCGTATATCGACACCCATCTTCCTGGCGGCCCTGGCGTATCCGTAGATCACCGGGAAGGGATATATGGTGCCGTCGGTACCGTTGAAGGTCGCGGCCATTACCTTGGCGATGTTAAGCTCGGGGACGATATCACGGGCCTCTTCGGGTGAGATGAAGGACGACTTCAACCCTAAGTCGTTCTGAAGTTTAACGTTCTTTTTGAACTGCGCCACCTCTTCATTGGTGAATGCGAGTACGAGATAACCACCCTGTTCGAACTCTATCTCGGTGTCCAGTTCGTCCGGTAGTTTCTCGAACATGCGGGTGCTTTCCATGGCCAGGGTTATATTTTCCTTAGTGCTCCACTGCTGTCTTATACCGCCCCCGTTCCTGCCGGAGGCGCCGCAGCCCAGATACCCCTTTTCCAGAACCACTACGTCGGTATATCCTTTCTTTGCAAGATGATAGGCTATGCCGGTACCGTTGATTCCGCCGCCGATGATGACCACTCCCGCCCGCTCAGTCATTGTCATCACCCGCCAGTAATGAAAAGGATACCTGCCTGGAAGGCGGGCGGGCTGTTGGAATATCAAGTTCGTGTGTCTTGCAGCCCGTTTCCCTGGCAACTATGCGCTCGATGATAGGGATGCACGTCTTCCCCTGGCACGGGCCCATGCCCAGCCTGAGGTGACGTTTGATCACCTCTATCTCCCTGTAACCGTCCTTTATGGCCTCCAGTATGTCCTCTTCGGTAATATCCTCGCAGCGGCATACCACGGTGGTCATTCTATCACCCTCATGCCCCTTACATCCCAGACAAGTTCTTTGGGTAGCTCCAGGGTTACCCCCAGGGTCTTTCCCGATTCCCTTACCCGTACGACCTCGGCATCGCATATGGTATCGCCCTTCCTGTCCAGGGCATGCACCGTGTCTCCCTTACCCGGTCTGGGCAGGTACTCGTAGGGGATGGTTATACGGCACTTTGTTTCGTTGTAACTACAGTCCACCACGAAGATGGCCAGACCCGGGCATTCCGTCACGCAGAGTGCACAGCCCGAGCAACTCTCGTAATCGATATCCGGTAGATCGGTGATCCCGGTTTTTGATATCGCCTCCTTCGGGCAGACCTTTACACACGGATTGCACGGTATGTTCTCAACGCACTCTATTATCACTACCGGCCCCTGCTTCAGACGTTCTTCCGACGGCCCGGAAATGTCTTTTCCGTCTATGATGCCCGTGCTCTCGTACCCCTTCACTCGGGACACCTCCCTTCGAAGGTACACGCCTTAACCCCTTCACGCGGTCGTTGACCATAGGGTCCTTTTCTCATCTCCTCGATCCCCGCCGTTGCTCGTTTTTTTACCTTTAAAAGCTTTTCGCTAACGCCCTTTATCTTTTCGGTCACCGCTACTCCGGCCAGCTCGCCTTCCAGTATTGCCACCGTCGCCTCCTCTATACCTGCGGAATCCCCGGCGACGAACAGCCCTTCTACCGATGTTTCCAGGGTCTCGGTTCTCATGGGTACCATACCCCCTAACTCTCTGACGTATTTCATTTTGCACCCGGCCAGCCGCAGAAAATGATTGTCGGGTTTAAGGCCCACCGCTATGCATATTATATCGCACTCCACGGTCCTTTCCGTCCCGGGTACGGGTTCCCAGTTATCGTCCAGCTCGTGGAGTATCGCGCCCTCCACCTGCTCCTGGCCCAGGGCTTTTTTTACCGTATGCCTGGTACTTATCGGCACCCCCGCCCTGCGCAACTTCGATGCGTGTACCTGGTAGCCGCCGATGGTAGGCATGGCCTCCACCACCTCGACGACGTTCACACCCGCCTGGAGGAGCTGGTAGCTCACTATCAGGCCGACGTTACCCGCACCCACCATGAGTACCCTATCGCCGGGTACCACGCCGTACTCGTTCATCAGTGTTTGTACTCCTCCGGCGCCGTAAATACCGGGAAGATCGTTATTCTCGAATGCCAGGAAATTTTCAACCGCACCGGTGGCGTAGACCATGCCTTCGCACCCGTATATCTCCAATCTTCCTCCCGCATCCACGGCTATCTTGTTTTGGTCGTAATAGCCGAGTACGGTTGAATTTGTGTTTATTTTAACACCCGCTTCCTTTGCCCTATTCGCGAGGTCCTTGCCTATGTCAGTACCCCTGGTACCGGCGTGCTCTTCGTACCGACCGAAGAACTGGTGTGTTTGTTTTACGAGTTGGCCTCCCAGGTTGGCGTTCTCGTCGAATAGATGCACATCGGCGCCGTTTTCCGCAGCCACTATGGCGGCGGATAAACCCGCGGGCCCTCCGCCGATGACGGCAACTTCGATGTTTTCTTCCTTCACCTTTGGGCATGGGAGCGATACTCGGGGGAATTCGGGTTTAGCACCGTGCCTCTCCACATTCATCCCCTCCTCCGCCAGTGTGATGCAGGTTCTAACGTGTGGCACGTCGTTGACACGCATTATACAAGAGGAGCATTTGCCTATTGCGCAGAAAAATCCCCGGGGTCTTTTCAATAGCTTGCTCTCGGTGAACCTTTGCAAGCCCTGGGCATAGAGTGCCGAAGCGATGGTCTCCCCGGGATACGCGAGGACCTTGTTACCTTCGAAGTCGAAAAAGAAACCATCCTGCCGCCGGAAATCCAGCACGGGATGTTCCCTGATGCGTTTTTCTGCCATCTTGAACGCACTGATACAGAGGTAAGATAAAAAATATTCGCCGTGACGACGGGGTAATACGGGGATAACAGGGCAATACACCAGGGAGAGGCTATGTGATCCGCTGTACTAGTGATCACTTTTTGTCACTATCTTTGCTGCGCTAATGAACAGATATGAATGCCACAGGAAGCGAAGTTTCCTTCCCTATTTACCAGTAAAATTTACTTTAGAGCAACGAGCCAGTACTTCGAAGCACAGGTTTTAGGAAAATATCCTAAACCTTATCGTCTTCAATCGTGTTTTCCTTGATCTCCGAGGTATCCTCTTCATCGAACGACTCTTCACCTTTACCTCGATTCATCACTAATATAATGGCGACTACCACAATGATCATCAGGAGTATCAGCCACCAGTAGCTGCCCGAGGAACTCTCCTCTATTGCGAACCTGGTGCTGTCAACATAAGAGTTACCGTCGGCGTCGAATACTCTCACTGAGACCACGTGATCACCGGGCTCGGTGACTGTGAATGTATGGGCCGTAGCCGTGCCGATGTTGACCCAATCGCCGTCATTTAGGCGTATCTCGTAATGACTGATCGGATAGGTACCTTCTTCGCCACGCCATTCCACTGTGACATCGCCGGGGTCGAATAATCTATCGTATTCGGGCGTGATTATCTCGATGCTCGGATACTGTATTTCATCGAAGTGTGCGGTGATGTTTTTGTCGCCATCCATCACGATTGTGATGGATAACTCATCGGACTCGTTCTCCGGAACATCGCCGGTCCAGTGGCTGAACAGCCAGCCTTCGTTTGGTGTGGCGGTTAGGTTGACTTCCGT
>JAFDTZ010000107.1 GCA_019594305.1 Thermoplasmata archaeon | reverse complement strand
GATTTTTCCTGTCTGCGAGAATCCATAAATTGCGTTAAGGATGCGGAAATGCTGCATCTCGATGTTATGGATGGTCACTTCGTACCCAACATAACCTTCGGGCCCTGCGTCATCGGTAAAATACGTCCCTGCACGGACCAGATATTCGATACGCACCTGATGATAGAGAGCCCACGAAAGTACATACGGGACTTCGCGGATGCCGGGAGCGACTATATCACCATACATATGGAGTCCCACAAGGGCCTGAAAGACATAAACAGATCGCTAAAGGTTATCCGGGATGCCGGCACGAAGACGGGTATAAGTATAAACCCCGCCACACCTTGGAAACCCATCAAAGATATAATCGAAGACCTGGACATGGTCCTTGTCATGACAGTCGTACCGGGTTTCGGAGGTCAGGGGTTCATGCACGAAGTGGTACCCAAGATAAAGGAGATACATGAGTATATACAAACCCGGGGTTTCAACACACTGATATCCGTCGACGGCGGAGTTTCACCCAAGACCGCACCCATAGTGGTAGAGGCAGGAGCGGATATACTGGTGGCCGGCTCTGCGATATTCAAGGGTGACCCGGAAAACAACCTTAAGCGGCTCCGGGAAGCCAGCAGACCGTAAGATGATCTTACGGATCATGGCGAGGGTAAAACCGTTGTCATAGACGAGTTTCAACGATTACCGGATGATTTTTTAGAGGAGGAAAGGACACTATCGGAGATATACGAAGGCATCATACGAGCACTGGCTGTAGGAAAATGGAAGTTGAAGGAGGAGGCTGACTTGCTTCATTCCAGAAGATTGGTGGACGAACCCGATGCCAGCAGGGTTAGATCATACTTCAACAACATGATGTCGATGGATCTGGTAAACAGAATACCTATCCGGAGACAAAAATTTCGCTAACACCGAAAGGATTACTAAAAAATTCTAACGTTCCCAGGGAAAGGTCTTATCCATGAAGGCGTTGACGGCATCCGGAGCGAGCCTTACCGCATCCTCTCCCTCGAATATACTTAGCTCCTTCTCCATCATCACCGTGATATCACTCCCCAGGTCCAACTCCCTTACCAGGTATCTTATCAGCTCGGAGATAGCGGTGTGTTTACGCTTCCGATCCATCATGAGACGACTACCTTCGATATACACCTTATCGACGTACTTTTTATGGAAGTTTACCGTATTGGGATGAAATACGGGCGGGCCTATGTGTTTCTCAATATTCGATAGTTCGCCGTGTTCGAGTTCGAAGAAGATCGATATTTTATGGTTGATCTCATAGCCCGAGTGCAGAACTAAAAAGTCATTTTTTTCCATATGCTCGTGCAGCTTTTTGCAGGCCTTCTCTACCTGAGGATAAAGGTTTTCATCGATGATTTCCGGTCGTGATAGAGAGAGCATCACAAGGTACGTTCCCCTTTCCTTTAGGAGGCTTTTCAATTCTTCGACACCCCGGGTTTTGTACCCCGATGGGAAGAAGTAAGATGATTTCGGTGATCCCAGGTATGTTTTCGAAGCGAATACGAAGAGTGCAAATATTTCCTCGTCAACAGCGGAAGCTACGTTTCTCCGGGGGTCCACAGGGTCGACAAACACAAAAGGCTCGTCGAACTCTTTTTCGGCTTCTACCATCTCCACCGTTTCCTTCAACCCCCATGCAGAGGCCGCCTTGAGAACGTCTTCGAAGGAGCCGTAATGCAGGACCATCAGTTCGCACAGATACCCCGAAAAGCCCTTCACCTGTGCATGGGCGCCGTAGGCTCCTATACCCTTGAGAAATGCCTTCAACAGTAGTACGTCATCCCTCCTGGCCGACGGTAGATTATCCATTATATACTCGGTATGCAGGGGCGTCCTATCCACGGACGAATGCATATCGTCGATGTCTTCTACCTTGTAGCAGGGGACGATATCCACATTGTATCCGCGGTAAATCCCATGGATATAGGGGTGCTCAGCGTACTTCTCCACCGGCCCCTGGAGCATATCCCTTCCCAGGGCAAGTGCGTCTTGAGCCATCATCTCTTTGGATACGCCCACAGGATATATCAAGAACACGTCTATGTCCGGGTCCTTCAGGAAGGTGCCTTTGGGTACCGAACCTACCAGTAACGGCCTAAAACGACCTTCGGCTTTAGAACGCAACAGGTCAACCAAAGCATTAGCTGTCTCCAATACCTTTTCACGGTCCGAAGGTGATGGTTTGATCTTAGAAAGCAATTTTTCTTCCGGCTCGCTTCTCATCACCTTGGTATCGCCTCGTTGGTTAAAAGATTATTCTTTCGGACGCAAAAACCTTTTTACCGCCCTATCTTTGCACCTTCCGGTGCCCACATGAAGGACGAAAAAGAGATGCTCGAATACTTGGGAATCGACAGCGTTGACGAATTATTCGCAGATGTGCCCGAAGCCGTAAAGCATGAAATAGACTTACCTAACGGAATATCCGAGATGGAAGTGATGCAAAAAGTAAAAAACCATCTATCCGGTAACAAGAGCCTGGAGGATATGGTCTGTTTCCTCGGGGGAGGGATATACAGACAGTACGTACCCGCAGGGGTGAGCGAGATCATCGGTCGGTCGGAATTTTACACTTCCTACACACCGTACCAGGCGGAGATAAGCCAGGGGATGCTCCGGGCGCTGTTCGAGTACCAGAGCTTGATATGCGAACTAACCGGCATGGAGGCGGCCAATACTAGCATGTACGATCACCATACCGCCCTCGGAGAGGCGGTGCGGATGGCGGGGAGGATAGGGAAGAGAAAAAGAAAGAGATTTTTGATACCTGAGAACATCCACTGGGACCGGCTGCCGGTGCTAAAAAATTATTTGATAGGCTCGGACATAGAGATAGAACTCGTTCCCTTCGACGAGGAGAAGGGGACCATCGATGTCGAAGCACTCAAGGATAAGGTAGGTGAAGATACACTGGGTTTCTACGTCGAATCGCCCAATGCCTTCGGTGTTCTGGAAGAGAACATAAAACTCTTCAAAGATCTGCGGGAGGACACCGGAGCAGTGATGATAGCAGGGGTCAACCCGCTATCACTTGCATTGCTCAAACCCCCGTCCGAATGGGGTGCCGACATAGTGGTGGGTGACAGTCAACCCTTCGGGATACCACCTTCCTTCGGGGGACCCACCGTAGGTATCTTCGCTTGTGGTAAAAAGCATATAAGAAAAATGCCCGGCCGTATGATAGGAGAGACGGTCGATGCAGATGGCAAAACCGCGTACTGTATGACTCTTCAGACCAGGGAGCAGCATATACGCCGAGAACGGGCGACCTCGAACATATGCACCAACGAGGCACTTTCGGCCCTGGCATCCACGGTATATATACTGTTAAAGGGCGGTAAGGGTTTGGAAGAGACCGCCAAAGGATGCTACAATAAGGCCCATAGACTGGCGAACATGATAGACGAGCTGGATGGGTATTCCGCACCCTATTTTACAGGAGATTTTTTCAACGAATTCGTTGTGGAGTTACCTGTGGATAAAGATAAGTTAACCGCCGAAGCCGGGGCAAAGAACGTACTGCCCGGGATATATCTCGACGGGTACTTCACCGGATTTAACCGAAGGATGCTCACAGCGGTCGGGGACACCACTACGGAAGAAGATATGAAACTTTTAACGGAAGTACTCAAGGAGGTGAGCCCATGAACCAAATATATCGGCAGGCAAGATACGATGTTCACGATATATTCGAAGAGCACTGCGTTGAAAGAAAGATAGCGGACAATCCGTTACCGGATAATATAGCTCGTAAGGAAGCACCTCAAATACCGGATATGCCCGAGTACGAGGTGATAAGGCATTTTACGAGATTATCCCAGATGAATTACGGTATAGACTCGGGGTTTTATCCCCTGGGCTCGTGCACGATGAAGTTCAACCCGAAGTACAGCGAGTTGCTGTGTAGAGAGACGAAGGCTTTAGATATACATCCCTACCAGCCCGAAGATACCGTGCAGGGGACACTCCGTATAATGTACGAACTCCAGCAAATGCTGGCCGAGATAAGTGGTATGGACGCCGTTACGTTACAGCCCGCGGCGGGTGCCCATGGTGAGATGACGGGTTTGATGATAATAAACGAATATCACCGCAAGAAAGGAGAGGAACGTAACGAGATAATACTGCCCGACACGGCCCACGGAACCAATCCGGCGAGTGCCTCGATGTTAGGCTACAAAACCATCGAGATACCTTCCAAGGAAGGCTGCGTAGATATAAAGGCCCTGGAGGAAGCCGTGGGAGAGAACACCGCGGCTTTCATGCTCACCAATCCAAATACCCTGGGTATCTTCGAAAAGGATGCTCTTAAGATCGCAGAGATCATCCACGACGCCGGCGGGTTATTGTATTACGATGGTGCTAACCTCAACGCTATAATGGGGAAGACCTGCCCGGGTAAGATGAACTTTGACATAATGCATTTTAACCTGCACAAAACCTTAGCAACACCCCACGGAGGCGGTGGCCCGGGTTCGGGACCCGTAGCCGTAACCAAAGACCTGCGGTCGTATCTGCCGGTGCCTATAGTGGAAAAGGCGGAGGGTAAATATTATCTCGAATACGACCTGGAGAATTCCATCGGGCGTATAAAGGGTTTTTACGGTAACTGGCTGGTACTGTTAAGGGCATATGCATATATATTGAAGGAAGGTTCCGACGGTATCACAGCTATAAGTGAGAGGGCGGTCCTCAACAGCAACTACCTTAGAAAGCAGCTTGAAGACGTACTCGAGTTGCCCTACGGTGAATTACGTAAACATGAGTTCGTTCTCTCCGGCAGCAGCTTGAAAAAGAAGGGGCTTCGTACACTGGATATCGCAAAGCGTCTTTTGGATTACGGCTACCACGCACCCACCATTTACTTCCCCCTTATAGTGGACGAGGCGCTGATGATAGAGCCTACGGAGACCGAAAGGAAAGAAACCCTTGACGGATTCGTAAATGCACTCCGAGCAATAATGGAAGAGGATGTAGAAACCGTTAGCTCGGCACCCCACAACACCGCTGTAAAACGTGTTGACGATACACAGGCATCCAGGGAACCTATCTTAAGCTATAGGATGAGGTTGAACAAAAGATGAAGAAAATTGCGGTCTTCGGATTTCACGGCCATAAGAACAGCGGTAAAACTTCCGTCATGAGCCGGGTGATAACCGAATTGTCGGATAGAGGACATAGGGTTGCAGCAGTAAAGCACACACGAGGTAGATACAGTACGGACAGAGAGGGAACCGACACTTACATGCACGGGAAAGCCGGGGCCGAATTGGTCGTGTTTTCCTCCTCGGTGGAGACATCTTTCATGGTGAAGGAAGAACTCGCGCTTAAGAGTATACTAAACATTATTTCCTCTATCGACATCGCTGAAATAGTACTGCTGGAAGGCTATAAACACGAGAATATCATTGGAATAAACGTGGGGGATAAGAGTGAATGGTCGGAAGCGGATATACACAGAGTAGTTGAGGATATTGAGAAAGAGATCGATGTTATCGATATGCTCGATCGATTACCACGGCTGGACTGCGGTAAATGTGGATATTCCAACTGCGAAGAGATGGCCCGGGCGGCGGCCATAGAAGAAGCAAAACTCCAAGACTGTTCCGTGAGATCGACCATACGACTTCGGGTTAACGGAGAATCCGTAGAGCTTAGCGAATTTCCGGCTGATATTATCAAAAACGCCATAGCGGGCATGGTCGGATCTTTGAAGGGAGTAGAAGACGTCGAACACGTACATATCGAATTCTCAAAGGGTGAAGATCCTTGAATATCGCCGGCGTGAAGATACCTGATCCGGATAGTGCTTCCGGGACCTTCGAACACGTAGAAAAATATCGTAAGACGAACAAAGGTTTTGTACAGCTGTTCAACGAAAAGGTCGTAGTCTGTCGTGAGCATCTAATCTGGGCTTACGAAAAGGCTCTATATACGACTAAAAAAGGAACGAACAGGGGTGATTCACTCGAGATGGAAACGCTCCTGTGGGCCTCGGGACAACGCCAGATCAAGAACGCCATAGGCAAGATGGGTTTACAGGATGATGCCGAAGAGGCGGTGGTTATGGCTGGAGATAACTTAAATTCATTCTTGGAATACATGGGGTGGGAAAGGGACGATTCCATCCTTGAACCGTCCATGGAAAAGTTAATCACCCTGGGTATAACAAAGGAAGAGATAGAAACAACCGACAGACCTTATGATCTGGTATTCGAGTTCATGGCCACATCGACGATATAAGAAAAAAGAAAAAGGGTTTAGAGTTTATTCCACAGACTCGAAACGTCCCTTTAGTTTTGTCATCACCTTTGGAAGTGTGGTGTATTCCATATCCTCCAACGGTAATCGATGTGGTTCGAAAGGTCCGTGGCGGCGCATATAGTTTGCTATCAGTGCCGATTCTTCACGGGCAGGATCGTAAGCGGGATCATCGAATAGATCCGATGCCATACCCATCTTTCCGTCTTTGATTTGGAATCCCACTGCGATCACTCTCGGTGGGCCGTCGAATCGAGTACATCTTGCCTGGTCCACGCCAACGGGCATGATAGGTCCGTTATGACTGCCTCTCATCCATCCTGAAACCAGGAAGGCGTGAGAATAGGGTTCTAATACTTCACCCAAGGCAGGTAAACCCGATTGTGAACGCACCACCGCCACCGGGTCGTCCTTACCCACGTACTCGCCTGCTATCTGGTATAATTTCTCAGTACTTACCACAGCAACGGGTTCGTCCGTGGGTAGTTTACCTTCTTTTGGAAACACACGTTTGATGACGAATCGTCCCTTGGCACCGATCAATGCTAGGATATCATACATCTCATTCGGAGCGTCCATGAAAACTCGACTGGATTCCTTTATATCCCATATCTCGAAGGTGAAGCCTGAATGAATCGATGGGTCGATTACCAACCCGGCGGTATTGAATGGGTCCGCAAAGGTCTTGAATATCGGTAAGTTAAAGGCGCCGGGTTCAGTCTTATCCATCATGAAAGCCACCAATGGTTCTGCCTTCCTCTCGGTAAATTCCATCTCTGCGATCCCAGGTCCCATCCCTCTGATGTTACCCGAGAATGCATCGGAAAGAAGGTCCTGTCCTGCGCCGTACAGTCCTAATTCTTTGGCGACTTCCGTAGCCTTCTTGAATGTGTCCCAAGCGAGTGAATGTACCTCATCCGAATCTTCACCTTGACGGTGAGTCATCAACAGTTCCAGATCGTCACCACAGTGAGTAATGTGGTAGTCCAGAAGTATATCACTACCTTTGAGGTTATTCTCCGCCGTCTCCATCAATTTGGGGTGAACCGTCGCGTGTCCGGGAAAGCCACCCACATCCGCTTTTATCGCGCTGAATGTTGTTTTGCTCATGATTATCCCTTAGAAAGGCCTATATGGTGGTTGAATAAAAGTCTATCGATTAACTGTAACCTTTAAGTATGAGAAGTGTTATGAGAAGATTCCTTAAAATTATAGAGGAAGTACTATGGCACGAATGCATGCAAGAAAACGT
>JAFDTZ010000112.1 GCA_019594305.1 Thermoplasmata archaeon | reverse complement strand
AGACACGAAGCCCAGATAGCACGTATCAGCGGTGAGAACGAAGCCGCTCTCGACTTCATGGGCGACCTTTACGGCGATCTTGAGACCAATGTAGCAGATGACTGGGACTGGAGTATGACACATGAACAAGTGCAGAATTATAGCGATGATGCATACAGCCAACCGGACAGCTACTTTATGTACGAACCGCAGGGTAGGATAGGGATAAAGCCGGATGCTATTGTGAGTATCGTTATTGATAATTCCCATCATATGACTCATGGTACACATGGGATGGTGTATGAGGGGGAACTATGGATAAGGCATGCTACACGAGCAGCTAAGCATTTGGTGAATGAATTATCCAATGAATCTATGGTGGGAGTTTGGGCATTTACAGAGGAAACCGATGATGACCCAGACGGTGAGGCCATAAGAGTTAGAGAACCTCTTCTTTTGCGGGATCATAGGGAAGAAATATTAGGTGTAATAGACGCTATCGGTGGAGATGATGATGCAATTGTAGAATATGGGCTTGAAGAATATGGATTTGAAGGAGGATGCTCCAAGACCTTCATGTGGGATGGTACAGGCGGTGCGTATAGGGATGTTATGAATAAACGGTTAGAGGATGAACATGCAGCTACATTGACTCCTGCGGTTGTAACTCTTGGTGCCGGGGCGGATAAATCCGCAGCACTTCACGCTGCAAACCCGGGACAATGGGAAACAGGTAGCAAAGCATGGGCTCCGTGGCATGCGATGGAAGATGAATACGGTTTTCCTGAAAGAGACTATGGAGATGGCCCAGATGGTAGTCGTTTTGGTAAGTACAGGTTTTCCTCCGATTACGTCGGTCCACACGAACCAGGGGACTGGACAGAAGTCGGTGATCATCCCGGTTTCGATATAGGCCGTAGACGCGGTCTCCTTGATGCACCTATACCTATTTTCACCATAGGTCTAGGTTTAGAGCACAATCCAAGTCTTGATGATGAAGATGTAGACGAAGTAGATTGGAATCCCGCACCCAATTTTGATAGTGCAGGTGATGAAAATTATTTGATAGAACGGATCGATGATGACAAGAGAACGTGGGAAGCCGGCACCGTTGAGTATAATCTATGGCGGATCGCTAACACCTCCGAAGCCGAATACTTCTATGCACCAGATCCAGGAGATCTTGAAGATATCTTTGATACTATCGGTTTCCTACTCACAGGCCCACAGAACCTCACCAGCGTACCTCCGTCCAACACCATAATGGGTACAGACGATGAACAACTAACAGAAGAAGAAGAAGAAGAAATACCAAACGTGGATAAGTACGCCGTTACTCCGGCACTAGACCTTACCAATACATCGGAAGCATGGCTTACGTTCATGCATAAATACAGGCTGATACAGGGTGTTAACGGTGCTTTCATAGAGATAGGTTATCACGACCCCGAGGATGCCAGGAGCGACGGAAACGGTATGATGTGGAGGTACATCAAGCCGACGGTAGGTCCGTATACGGGAAATCTGCTTCTGCAGGTCGATCTGCCGGAAGACTCCTTCGGTAACGAAATAAAATGGTGCTGGAACGGTAAATCCGCCGCAGGCACCATGCAGTGGGAGTTCGTACGTCTTAATTTACTGCGGGATGAATACCAGATACCCGATGAAAAACTCGATACCGTCCGTGTACGGTTCTACTACAAACAGTACGGTGGTGGGCTGCGTCCAGGCGGATGGCTCATCGACGATGTCAGTGTGGTTGTCACCAGAGAAGGTAATTTACCCGGTAATATCCACGAGGGCACACACGACGTGTGGCATCTTGAAGATGGTGTCGTAGGTTCCGATGGGGTATCAACAAGTCGAGCGTGGCGGAACGCTGATCCAAACGATGGCTGGTTCCAAAAGGGAATAGACAACCGGCTGGTAACTTCGTCCATCGACTTGACAAACGCTAGAACAGCGAACTTCACAGCGGATTTCAAGTTCAATATCAACTCCGATTCTGGCAGTCCACCGGACGGCTTCCGTGTCGAAATAACCACCGACGGCGGAAGAAACTGGGAAGCCATCAACGTGGGCTTACGCACGGCTTCCGGAATATCCGGTAGTCCGGCTACAAACAATTGGACCACCGCCGGTGAACTGTCGAAATTAAACATCGACCTTTCGGACTACAGCGGAAATATAGTACGCATGCGCTTCCGAGTATTCACCAATGCCAACGAAGCATACGCCCCCTACGAAGATGATAACACAGACGGCGGACTCTACATCGATAATGTGATCGTTCACGGCGAGACGAATTAAGTGTGGAGAGACTATCGTTTGCTATGAAGTAATATAGAATTAGGCAATGAGCCGTTGTGTCATCGCGATCATAATAAACACGATCATCCTTAAACAGCGTTTTCATGATTAAACAAATCGGGTTTAGAGTGGAATATCATACTCTAGAGTATTATACTTTGGAGTATCTAAGAAATTATCTCTAGGATCATTCTATATCTGTGGTTCCCGAGCACCCAACAGTATGTACTTCGCTCCGGCGTTTTTCCATTCTGAAGGATCGAAAAAATTACGCGTATCGATGACCACATCGCCTTTCATAAGCTTCAATATATCAGCGGGTACGATGTCGATATAATCTCTATGGTCTACCATCAGAACCAAGGTATCCGCTTTTTCAACCACTTCGTCGATGCTCTTCCGGTGTTCTTTTACATAGGGATCGTGAAGCCTGATGTCGAAGTCGTCGAGTAATCCTAGTAGCTTCATTGTAGGCGAATTACGCTTGTCCTCGGTGTTTGCCTTGTAAGCAGTACCGAGTATAGCTACGACTCCGTTTTGTCCCGTATTGGCCGTTATGGTGGCTTCAACATGCTCTACCATCCCATCATTTATCTCTCTACACTTGGTTATCAAACCGGAATCGCCGTTTACCAGGAACCACGGATCTACGGGAAGACAATGTCCACCTACACCGGGCCCGGGCTTATGTATATCTACCCGAGGATGATTGTTAGCCATCTCTCTAACCTTCCATATATCGGTATTGTGTTTTTCGCAGAGCAAGGCCAATTCGTTAGCCAATGCTATGTTAACATCTCTGAATGTATTTTCAGCGAGTTTGGTAAATTCCGCAGTCGTTGGGTCTGCGATGTATATCTCTCCCTCCACGAAGGTAGAATACAGTTCTTTCGCACGTTTGGAGCTTTTAGTATCAATACCGCCGATTAAACGTCGATTTTCAGTCAACTCCTTGAGTATCTGACCCGGCATCACTCTTTCAGGACAGTGACAAAGGTCAAAATCCTTTCCAGCGGTCAAACCACTAATTTCTAGGATCGGTTTTAAAAGGTTGATGGTTGTGCCCGGTGGGACCGTGGATTCCAATATAACAAGGTTTCCTTTTTGTAATACGGATGCGATATTTTTACCAGCGGATTCCACATATGATAAGTCCGGTTTATTGCCATCATCTATCGGCGTAGGTACGCAGATGATGAACACATCACAAGGTTCTATTTCTACGCTGGCCCGGAGGTTGCCGGTGTTGAATGCATCTCTGAGAAATGCTAGAAGTCCGGGTTCTTCGATGGCGAATACTCCCTTGTTCACGTTTTCTACTTTTTTATCATCTACGTCGGTACCTATAACGTGATGACCGCGATTGGCGAACATGGCGGCAGTGGGTAATCCTATGTATCCCAGACCGATAACAGATATACGCATGATAATGGTATTATGTTGATATGGTATTTAAAAATGGGGGTTTCGATTGTTAGTTGGACACAATTTCCTTAACTCTCTCCAATATACAATTCCGTACTTTGTGAGCATCTTTAAGCATCCCCTTTCCCTTTTTTGCATGCTCCAGATAGTCAACTATTTCATCTGCATCTCTGGAACGCAATACCATTCCTTTGGATTCTAGATGAAGATCCACCTTCAAAGGTTCGTTTGAATAGAATGATACAGATGGAACACCCAATATCGCCGCTTCTCTGGCAAGTGTTCCGGAACCGGTTAAAACTCCCTCGGAATACCAACACAATTGAGGGCCGTTTACTGGTTGAGATACGTAAACATTTTTCGAACTATTCATCCACTCGGGAGCGATACCGTATCTCGGTAGAAAAACAATATTGTAACCTTCTTTTACTAATCTCTTAGCGATATCGAATGCTCTTACGACATTGTTCTTCACATAATCCGACTTCCAGGCCTCCGCTCTCAACACCAAATAATCGTCGAAGGGTATCGCATCCTTGATCGTACTATCCGGTTTAAAGTCCGCCAGGTATATCTGTTCCTTCAAACCCGGGTAAGTAGATACTTTCGTACCATTTCTCGCTCTTTTTCTAGATAATTCACCCAGAACTTCGGGTACGATGAAGTTATCACTGTGCCATGAAAGAAGATCGTAGCTCATGGCGTGTTCGTTATCGTACGAAGAGATGAGTTTTGCATCTTTGATATATTTTATCATTATCGGCGAGGGTGAACCATGGCTGAAAGCAAAATTGACTTCTTTAAGAAACGGCAGCATATTCAAGCCGCGTAAAAAGTGCCCGAAGATCTTCAATAACTTATTATCTCCGGAATATTCACCGAAATTATCGTGTTCGATATCTAAACCGTTGAGTAACGCTCTGGTTTCAGCCAGATCTCTAGTTGTAACGATTATGTTGTTTTCATCCTTTAACTCTTCTATGAACGGATGAAAGAAATGTACGTGTGACGTATTAGTCAGATCGAACCAAAGCGTTCTTTTCTCAGACATGTTTATTAAACAAAATACTCACCATTATTAATAAATTCTCTTCAAAAAGCATTAAATAAACCATATCACTAGTTAAACCGCAGATGAATGTTCTAGATACATTGCTCAAGGCTCTTGCTTGGGCAAAGAAAAGAGACTATGCGGGATACGACCCATTCGACGCCTTGAGTTCCCCACTTTTAAGTAAATTAGCTCTCAACAAAAGACCTTTGCGTATAATGTTTACACAGTTGTTGAAGAGGTCTCCTGTCGATCTAAGGAACATTATGGATATCGAACCCACTAGAAATCCCAAAGGAATAGCTCTTTTTGCCTCCACATACGATAATCTGTATCGTAATGTCGGTGATGACAAATACCTTAAAGAAAGAGATCAACTAATAAAATGGTTACAAAATAATTGTAAAGTCCAGGAAAACACCCTTTGCTGGGGTTATAACTTCCCATGGCAGTCGCGAAGAAGCTTTTTACTCCAGGGAGAAGGGTGTTCTGTTGTCACCTTCTTCGTCGGGGAATCACCGTTGATCGAAGAGCAAAAAAAGATACTTCGAGGTATAGCTGAATTTTATCTCAAAGAACTGAACGTTTTGTTTGAAGACCATAAATATCTCTGTTTGAGTTATACACCCTATGAAGAAGAAGAGATGGTGGTGAACGCCAACGCTCTGATCGGATATCAGCTTTCTAGAATTGGGAATAAACTGGGAGACGAAGAATATATTGAAAAGGGCAAAAAGCTCATCGAATGGGTCCTTTCCGAACAGAAGCCTAACGGAGGGTGGATATATTCACCTACATCCCATCTCGGAATGGACAACTTCCACAATGGGTATGTAATTTGGGCCTTGATGAAATATTACGAGATAAACGGTAATAAATTAGTGCAGGATGCGATATTAAAGGGATTGAAATTCTATGGATCATTGTTCGACGGTGGAAGACCGCTTTACTCTAACGAAAAGGAGTTCCCTGTAGATATTCATAACTGTGCACAGGGAATAATCACATTCAAAGAGGCCGAACGTATGGGTTTCTATGAGGGAAACAGGCACAAAAAGATCCTCGAGTGGACTTTAGAAAACATGTGGGATAGTGAGAAAAACTATTTCTATTATCAAAAAAATCGGTTTTTTACCAACAAGATACCGTACATGCGGTGGTCGCAAGCTTGGATGTGCTATGCTATGTCTGTTTATTTAACCGAAGGTGGTTCATCGTGAAACCGAACGTTATTTTCATCGTAGTAGACTGCCTTAGGTCGGATGTATTACACTCCGAAGAAAGGACCACAGTCACTCCGAATATTGATAGATTGAGGAAAAAAAGCACCTTTTACAATAATACGATATCCGTATCCACGTCTACATTACCATGCTTCGGCAGCATAGTTACCGGATTATATCCCTTTAATCATGGTCTAAGGGATCTGATGCATCTTAAGATCAAGGAAGAGGCGAGTACCATCGGAGAGATATTCAAAGAGAACGGATACAACACGTATGCCTCTGTTACCGGTTCTTTATTTCCCGCCCATGGATTTTCCCGAGGTTTCGATGAGTACGAGCAAAGGGAATTGTGGGACAATCTACACGGTGATTGGTATGATAAGTTATTGGATAAATTCAAAGGCGGATATTTCAAGGAACCGTTTCTATTATTTTTTCATATCTGGGACCTACATCAACCCAGATTCGTAGATGGCGATTTGGACAAGCGAAAGTACGGTAGAACACTATACGAACGCTCCGTATCCAGCATAGATCGAAAGCTGGGAAAACTATTTGAATTAAACAAGGACGCCATCGTTATTCTAACAGGCGACCACGGCGAAAAGATAACTTCCGGATTTTTCGAGGAAGCGATGGACCGAGCAAAATGCTTCTATTATCCGCATATTAGATGGTCGCATAAAAAATATCACAGAAAATTCTCTAAATTTTT
>JAFDTZ010000095.1 GCA_019594305.1 Thermoplasmata archaeon | reverse complement strand
TTATATTTTTTTATTTTAGGCCGGGATTTGTTTCACGAGTCAATTGTGGAACAATTGGCGAACACTTGGGATATCGAGTGTAGCGAGATATTCCGAGTAGAAGACCGGCCGGGGCGTTTATATTTTTTTATTTTAGGCCGGGATTTGTTTCACGAGTCAATTGTGGAACAATTGGCGAACACTTGGGATATCGAGTGTAGCGAGATATTCCGAGTAGAAGACCGGCCGGGGCGTTTTTTTTACTTTCAGGATGGGTTACGAAGGTTTATTTGTGAGTTGAAATCAAATGACCACAAAACTTTAAAGATTGATAAGTGTCTCGACAACATATAACCAAAAATGTGATAAGATGAAAAAAGTAATCAATACCCCAATAAAACCCGAAGAAGTTTCCAAACTAAGGGTAGGTGATGCCTTCTACATCACCGGAACAATATTTACGGCTCGTGACTCCGCCCACGAAAAACTTTTATCACTGGAAGATAGCGAACTACCCTTTGAACCATCGGAATACGCAATGTTCCACTGCGGCCCGGCTATACACAAAGTGGATGGCAAGTGGACTGTGGTGTCCGCAGGCCCCACAACAAGTATACGCATGGAGATCTTTGAGGACAAGTTCATCGAGAGATTCGGTACGAAGATCATAATAGGCAAAGGAGGTATGGGCGAACGTACACTGAAAGCACTGGAAAAGCACGGCGCGGTCTACGTGCAGTACACTGGCGGTGCTGGCGCCCTCATGGCCAAGGCTATCGAGGAGGTGGAAGAGGTATATTTCCTCGAAGATTTGGGAATTCCAGAAGCATTCTGGATGTTCAGAGTCAAGGAAGCGGGACCATTCCTGGTTACCATGGACTCTACCGGTAAAAGTTTACACGCCGATGTAGCCGAAAAGGTAAAGAAAAATCTAACGGCCATCAAGGCCGAGCTTTAAACCACTATGAGCGTTACAAAAAAACTTTTAGACGCAGTTGATAACTCCGAAACGATTGTTGCATTAACAGGTGCGGGGATGTCAGTTGAGAGCGGGATAGCACCGTTCAGGGGTAAAGGCGGGCTCTGGGAAAAATTTGATCCGGAGGAATACGCACATGTTAACGCCTTCAAACGGGAGCCGGAAAAAAGCTGGATGTTGTTCCGCCTTCAGTATAATGAGATATCAAAGGCACGACCCAATCCGGGACATGAGGCCTTGGTGAAACTAGAGGAACATGGTCTGTCAGCCGTTATAACACAAAACGTAGACGGATTACATAAGAATAAAGAAGTGGTGGAACTCCACGGTAATATTCAACGTGCATACTGCACCGGGTGCAATATGGATTACAATACGGTCGATTTTGTAGGTAAAGAAAAATCGATTAATTGCAAATGTGGTGCAGTTGTAAGACCGGATGTTGTGCTCTTCGGAGAACCCCTCTCCAACAGTGTTTTGTCTCGTGCATGGGAGTTGAGTTCTCGATGCGATCTCATGCTTGTCATCGGTACATCGGCGGTAGTTCAACCGGCTGCTTCGTTACCTCTCGTTGCAAAGAATAGTGGTTCCATGGTTGTGGAACTAAACCTAGAACATACACCCCTAACTAACAGAATTGCAGACCTATCTATTTTTAAAAAGGCCGGGGAAATTTTACCGGTAATCTTGGACAGATTAAGGCATAGTTGACATTGACATAATCTATTTTAGATATATGTCTAATGATAAAGTATATATATCACTAAGTTGATTTCATAAAAAGGTGTATCTATGATATCAAAGAAAGTGTTGACTATGGGTGCTTTACTGATAGCGATCTTATTGATTTTTACCACATCTGTGGGCGCTATTAGTACAACACCGGAAGATGGAGCTGCAGATTATCCGATAGATGCTAGAATCATAATCAGATTCGATAATAGTATGGATATAGGCACAGTAAACATCGACATCCGTCCAGATCCTGTGTATCCTGTTCAAGAGGAATGGTCTAATAACGATAGGACATTAACTTTAACCCCTACGACTCCCCTTTCCAACGACCAGGATTTCGAAGTAAGGGTCACTGGACGAGACACCAACGAGACCGTAGTTGATCACACATTCCACTTCAGTACAGAACCGAGTCCTTCTCTCACAGAAACCATAAAAGATATATTCTCGGACATGTGGTTCAGCTTTATAGCTTTCATACCCGGTCTGGTATTCTTTATTGTAATACTCATCATAGGTTACCTCATATCTAAGATAATAGGATTAATAATAACTAAGGTTCTCAAAAAGGTGGGTTTCGAGAAGGCCATGCGAAGGATAGGCCTTACAAAACAGATACGTAAACTGGGCTTGAAGAATATATCTTCATTTATAGGCATAATGGTGTTTTGGTTCATATTTGTGATATTTATTCAAATAGCCCTTGATTACGCAGGTATCCACACGTTGACTGCTATAGTTACACCAATTGTGCTATTCATACCCAGGGTAATCATAGCAATAATTGTTCTATTAGTGGGTCTATATGTTGCTGAGATGGTTGTACGGTTCCTCAAGGGATTCATAAAAAAGAGTCCTTTCGGCAAAGATCTGATGAAGATAGACAAGATGACGAAAAAATCAGGTATGTCGATAATGGACCTGATATTCATCTTTGTGAAGGTCTTCATCCTGCTGATATTCATCAACATTGCCCTCTCGATAATAGCAATTAACATACTCGCGGACTTCATAAATCCGATACTCCTTGTAATACCACTACTGATCGCCGCTTTCGCTGTTATCATAATAGGCCTGATAGTAACAGAGAAGATAGTCGATTTCATAATGAAGATGCTGAAGGAGTTCGGTGTTCAGAAACTCATAGGACCCGTAGAGGAAGTAATAGAGAGAAAGGGTATCATACTCACCATTCTTTCATATCTGCTGAAGATATTCATCATGCTGATTTTTGTCCAGATAGCAGTTGGTATACTCAATGTACACGGCATGTTCAATATACTGGCAGACCTTATCAATACGATCATATTGTGGCTGCCCAATCTAGTAGTTGCACTGTTTATAGGCCTTATTGGCTTCTGGCTGGCAAGTTGGGCCCATGATAAGGTATTGGCCTACGGAAAAGAGATGGATATACCCTTCAATGCCATGGCAGCCAAGGCGACAAAGGTATTGGTTATTTACATCGCTATCGTCATGGCATTGGCCCAGATCGGTGTTGAGGTACCCATACTGTACATCGTCTTCGCAATTGCAGTAGGGGCGGTCTTCATAGGACTCGGCGTCGGTTTCGCCTACGGATCCAAGGACCTCTTCCGGAACGTTATCGGTTCCATACAATCTGATCAAACCCTTAAGGTTAATAGTCGTGTGAGGATTGACCAGCATGAGGGAATAGTCACAAATATCGGCAGGTACAATGTGGAGATAACAACGGATGACGGAAGAAGGATACGAATACCACATTCTACACTGGCTAATGCAGTTATAGAGGAACTCAGCTGAACAAAAAATATTAATTACGGTTTCCCGGGAACTTTCCCGGGTTTACCCTTTATTTATGTTAAATTAGTCCCGGTACCGAGCCTATCCGTTACCATATTGAACAGTCGATCCATCCGTCCGGTGGATGTGGACCAGTAGGCGAACGCACCAACCGCAATACCGGCCGTAATATCCAGAAACCAGTGAACACCAAGGTAATTTATTACGAAGGCGGTAAGCACGGTAAAAACGATTCCAAAGAGCGCCAGTCGCTTCGATCGCGCGCTGTACATTGCTATCAGTGTCATGGTGAGATATATGCTGATATGACCTCTGTCAAACTTCACTTGCTTATCCTCATCGAATATCTTTATACTGATTAGTATTAGCACTATCAGGAAAGGTAGAAACCACATAAGTCCTTTTAACAGGGAATCCATTGTGAACTCTTCGCAGAGATATTCATGATTTATTAACCTTTTTGGCTCGCGAGTCACCACAATGGTTATAGTTTAACCTTTCTTTCAAAAAGCGATACAATGACTGATCTACGAAGTAACTTAAGGGTAAAAAACATAACGTTGAGAAATCGATTGGTGATGCCCCCGATGACTACCAACAAGGCCACCCATGATGGTGAGGTAACGAAAGATTTGATCAAGCATTATAACGAGAGAGCTAAATATCCGGGAATGATAATAGTGGAACATTCCTATGTGGATCCCGGTGGTAAACTATCCGTGAAGCAATTGGGCATACATGATGACGATAAGATACCGGGATTAAGGAAATTGTCCGAATCAATATACGAGAAAGGATGTATCCCTTGCATTCAGATAACCCATTCCGGTGGGGCTTGCGATCCTGAAATCATAGGAAAAACACCGGTTTCATCATCGTCGGACTGGTACGCCGGAAAGGATGTAAAGAGTCTTAATATCGAGGAAATGCAAGATATAAAGGAATGTTTTAGAGATGCCGCCCGCAGGGCTAAAGATGCAGGCTTCCCGGCCGTTGAAGTACACGGCGCCCACGGCTTTCTGCTTAATCAATTTGCATCACCCCTTACCAACAGGCGTGATGATGATTACGGTGGTACCCGAGATAAAATACTTAAATTCCCTCTAGAGGTCGTAGAATCCGTGAAAAACGAGATAGGAGAGATGGTTTTGATGTATCGCATGGGTGCATGTGATGAAAGAGAAGACGGTTTTTCCCTTGAACATGCCAAGTACTTCGGTAAAAAATTGGAGAACGCCGGAGTAGATATAATCGACGTGTCAGGCGGTCTTTGCGGTTCGAGACCGGAAAGGTACCAGGGTGAACAGGGATATTACGTTCCCTACGCCGAGGAAGTCAAAAAATCCGTAAATTTACCCGTTATTGGTGTAGGCGGCATCATCGAACCGGAATTTGCCGATTCACTTGTAAGAGAGGAACGCGTGGATCTAGTAGCGGTCGGTAGAGCGATGCTGAAAGACCCAGAATGGGGTTCTGAGCTTTTACGATAAAAAACGCTTAAATTTATATATTACCGAATCGTGTATAGAGTAATAATAAGGGATGTCTGACGAAGATAAAAACAGGTTGAAAGAAGATGAAAGTCTACTTCTCTGTGATAGGGATAGGCCTTGGACACATTGTCAGATGCCTTTCCATAGCCGACAAACTTAGTCAAGATCGAGTGTATCTTTTCTTCCTATGGAAAGGCCGCCACTATAGCTAGTCAAAAGGGTTATAAAATATATGAAGGAAAATCACTGATGTGGTATGAGAACGAATATGGACATGTAGACTTTGAAAGATCCATACTCAAAGGTCTACTATTGTTCAAACGAATAGCCGACCACGATATAGAGCAGGATAAAATACTAAAAAAACTACAACCGGACCTAGTGGTTTGTGATTCGAGATATTCTACAATACCCGCATCAAAGGACCTTAATGTTCCTCGGATTTATATCACAAATCAACCACGTGTTTACATGCCTAGAACAAATAATGGAAACAATAACTGATCAAGTTATCTTGAGTATATGGGTAGCAAGTTCAACTATAGTCTTTTATCGGGCCACGATAAGATCTTACTACCTGATTTCCCGCGACCTTACTCAGTCTCCGAACGCCACATGAGGTTTGAGTGCGATGCACCAAGATGCTTTCTGTAAAAAACTCAGTTCGTAGGTCCGATTTCGTATAACAGACCGGGGCAGAGAACAGAAAAGGAGATAGAGAATATCTGCAGTTCCCACGATGTCACCCCGGGTGAGTTCGTTTACATTGCCTTCAGCGGCCCGGGTGTTATCATGAAGAATGTCAAAGAATCAATATTTCAATTATTTCAGGATTATGAAACACCTTCAATAATGGGCACCGGAGAGCCCGGGAATGTAAGTGTACATCGTTACGGCAATCTAAGGCTGGTAAGAGGATGGATAGAGGATAGAGATGCCCTTATCGAGGGGGCAAAGGTGGTAATATCCGGGGCGGGTTTATCCACCCTCAGCGAGTTGCTGGTTTACGGTAAAAGAGCGGTTGTAATACCCCAGGGAAATCAGCCCGAACAGGAGTCGAATTCCCAGGGTATGGAAAAACTGGGTTTAGCGAAGAGCATATATCCCGAAGTAATAAATGCTAACAGCCTCAAGGAGATATTGACCGAGGTTGAGCACTCGGATAAGATCGGACGTTCCGCCGATAGGGTCAGATCCATGGCGGCAAAGTGGAAGGGTGAGGAAAACAGTATGAAGATAAGACTGGAGCTTCTGGATGCCAGTTGAATCAGAATCCCATCAGTCCACAACATCTGGAACAAAGTGGAAAAACGCCATCGGGTTGATCCGCGAGTGCCCTTCTGAATTGTTTGAATCTTTCGTTATTGTATATTTCCATAAGTTTATGGTTTTTGATGTTCCCCATGACCGTGTCCGGAAAATCCCTGCAATTGACCACATCCCCGTTGGGCATGATATTGGCCTCCACCCATGGAGTCAGGCAATTATTCCATCCCAGGAAATCCGTGGGGTCAGTGTAATAGGTCTCGATCTCACTTTTCGGAAGGTTAGGTACGAAAGAGACGGGAAAACTCCATTTTCTCTTCTTTACCTCTCTTACACTATTTTTTAGAGCTTCAAAATCAGACCCTGAATTATATCTTACATATGACTTCCAAGCAAAGGGTTCCACACCCAATTCCTTCTGCAATACTGCGCTGTGTTTTTCTCCCACCACTTGGCTGGTGAACCATGAATAGTAAATCACCAAGGAGTCCGGCTGAAATTTTTCACATTCCTCAACGGTTTCAAGGAGATAGTCGTAATTCGTGCTGGATAAGGTGGTAAGGAAAAACATCTTAGGACGTTTTCCACCTTTATTGTATTTAATCTCATTGATCTTTTCCACACCTTTTTTCATGGTTTTGTAGGCACCTTTCACACCCCTACATTTGTCGTGAACGTCCTCGGGCCCGTCCAGAGAGACGCATATCATATCCCATTCGTTGTCAACTATAGTCTCGGCCTTTTCTTCCAACTTAACACCGTTTGTCACCACTTGAAGTGTCAATTTTTTATCTTTTATGTAGTTACAAAGCTCACCAGGCCCTTGTAGAGAAAGGGTTCGCCGCCTGTGATGTATATGTGGGGTTTGAGATGTGCTAAATTGTCTATCATCTCTTTGTACCTTTCAACACTTACATTGCCTCTTACAGTAGGCAACTCATTGTCATCCCTGTTGTATCCATCTTCGCCGTATTGCCCGCATACTGCGCAGCGATGATTGCACTTGTCTGTTAGACGCATACTGATGAGCCAAAGGGCGTTACTTTCACCTGTTTTTTCCGCCGGTCGAGATTTGCACGATAATACTTTCTACCCGCACCCCTCAACATATTTCCCACCAGAAACGGTGTGTCCATAAATGGCTTTACAAGACTTGTTGGAAATTTTTTCATCTTTAATCAGAGAAGAAGATACCGTGTAAAAATCTATCGCAATACCTCTTCCAGCAATCTACCGATATCACTGGGCAGCTTGGCAACCGAGACACCTGCATTCTCGAATGCCTTCATCTTTGATTCCGCAGTACCGGTACCGCTTTCAGTGACGATAGCTCCTGCATGTCCCATGCGTTTACCCTTGGGTGCTGTTCGTCCTGCGATGTAAGCGACTACGGGTTTGTCGAAGTTACTTTTTATGTGTCTCGCTGCTTTTTCCTCTGCACTACCGCCGATCTCTCCAATAAGAACGACTGCTTCGGTTTCGTCATCGTCGGCGAACATATCAAGTATGTCTATAAAATTGAGACCGACGATAGGATCTCCACCAAGGCCCAAGGCTGTAGATTGGCCGCACCCCAATTTTGTCATTGAATTGACTATCTCATAGGTCAATGTGCCGCTCCGAGACACTAGCCCTATGTTACCTTCCTTAAAAATATGGTTGGGCATTATACCCATTTTCGTCTTACCCGGGCTGATTATGCCCGGCGTGTTCGGACCTATTATGGTTGATCCATTGACTTCTGCTAAACGTACGATCTTTGTGGAGTCATGTACGGGTATTCCTTCGGTTACTATCACAACGGGATCAAGGCCCGCTGAAACTGCCTCTAGTGCGGCACCTTTGGCAAACCTTGAAGGCACGAATATGATGGATGCGGTAGCCCCCGTTTCCTCTTTAGCCTTCTGTATGGTATTATATACGGGTACTCCGTTAACTTCTTCCCCGCCTTTTCCCGGTGTAACACCCGCCACGATGTTCGTACCGTACTGCTTCATGTATTTACTATGGTAACTACCCTGGGTTCCGGTTATTCCCTGGACCAGGACCTTCGTCTTTTCATCTACCAATATGCCCATAAGGGTGTGTTATGTTGAGGATATTTTTAAATGCTTCGATATGGGGTTGTATATGTATATATACCCATATCTATTTACTACAATATAGTTATTATACTACAATATAGTCTATACAGATAAAGTATATATATAGACCTCGATTAACTCCTTTTCGATGAAAATGCAAGGAAAAAGAAAAGCGATCGTCCTGAGCGTCCTGGGCCTGTTACTGATAAGTGTGGTTTTCATGTCCGGATGTACAGAGAACGGAGACGAAATACAGGAGATTACGGTCACTGGTTCATCGACTGTTCTTCCTATATCACAGATGTGCGCAGAAGAATTTAACAGAAATAATCCCAACATCCGGGTCTCTGTGTCCGGAGGTGGTTCCGGTTACGGCATCAATGCCATAGTAGAGGGAACTG
>JAFDTZ010000047.1 GCA_019594305.1 Thermoplasmata archaeon | reverse complement strand
TTCCATTATTTCATTCTCTTTAAGGGATATCTCTTTTTCCAAATTCTCCAATCCAAGGTTACCCGGAGCACCTTTATGATTTTTTAGTTTGAAGTTCTCCTCTATATCCGACATAGACCAATTGGAACTATTTTTGTACTCTTTATAAGCCTCTCTGAAGGGTACGCCTCTGATAGTGAGCTCAAAAACTTTATCCGTAGCAAAAAGCGACGGGGTTATTGTCTCTTCAATCCTTTTTCTATCTACCTTCATTTTAGATACGACAAGACTGCAGATCGACAAGGTGGATACAGTGAGTTGTAAACTGCCCATCAACGGCCCCTTGGTAATCTGTACATCTCTGTTATATCCGGAAGGTAGTGAACCCATAGTCGAGGCGACTTTATTCGATTCGCCAATGATTACATGGTAATTCGCTCGAACCAGTTCGAACACGTCTAAATTATTCTTGTGGGGCATTATGCTACTTCCGGTACACAGTTCGTGAGGCAGTTGAAAAAACCCGAATTCGTCCATTGTAAATAATAATATATCCGCTGCAAACCTGTTAAGGTCCAACATAACTTGTTTTAATGCATCCAATATACCGAGCTCCACCTTACCTCTGCTGTTTTGAACATATAACGTGTTGTTCTGTAACTTTTCGAAACCCAACAATTCAGTGGTCAAGTCTCTATCCAAGGGAATAGGTACTCCGTATCCTGCGGCAGAACCCAATGGATTCTGGTTATTGTGTTCGTAGGCAGCGTCTAAATATAAAAGGTCGTCCAGCAGAGATTCTATATAACTACCGGCCCAAAGCCCAATGGAAGAGGGCATCGCCTTTCTCATATGGGTATACCCGATCATCGGTGTGTTTTGATTGGCTTCGGCGAAATCAAGTAAGATCTTGCATAGACCAGTGAGTTCTTTCTTTACTTCTAAAAGTTTCTCACGTGAATATAGTCTGAGATCTACAATAACTTGGTCGTTTCTGCTCCTACCCGTATGTATCTTTTTACCTATATCACCAAGCTCTAACGTTAAATACTCCTCTATCTTCGAGTGTACGTCCTCCTCGTCGGCCGATATACTGAACTCACCATCTTGATCCATGTAGAGTATATTCATCAATCCCTTCTTAAGTTGCTTGAATTCATCCTCCGTCAGTATACCGACCTTATACAGCATATATGCATGTGCCGTAGAACCATAAACATCGTATTTTACCAGCTCCCTATCCAGTAAGTAATCTTCACCGATGGTATACAATTCTATCCTCTTATCCAATTCTACCTTTCCGTCCTGCCATACCTTCACGGATACCACCCTAAATATTCCTTGACAATATCACGATATAGTGTTGATGCCTTTTTAACTTCCTCTAAATCTATACGCTCGTTAGGTGCGTGAGACATCGCACTGGTTCCGGGACCGAATATAATCCCTGGTGCATCCACAAAAACAAAATCGCACATACCTTTGAAACCGATTATCTTTCCGACCGGATTTACCTTCTTAGCCGCCTTTACTATTATCTCCTGCTCATCCGTCTCTTTAGCGTGTAATCTATTACTTAAAACTTCAACATCGCATGTTGACAGGTTGGATATGGTACGGATCATCTCGTTGTTATCGTAGTTGGGCGTACTTCTTAAGTCCAAAGTGAATTTACATTCTCCCGGTATAACGTTGTTCTTTTCCCCTCCTTCTATCAAGGTAACTGATATCGTAGGATTACCCAGTAGCGGATGATCTTTATGGAACGTCATCGAGCTCAATCGTAAGATCTCCCACGCCGCGCTGCAGATGGCATTTTCGCCCTCGTTCGGTCTGGAAGCATGGGCACTCTTTCCCTTTATCCTTAACTGTAATATGGCCAAACCTCTCATACCCCTTGCTATATCCAGACCCGTGGGCTCTCCGATGATAGCCCCATCCACTTTGGGTATTTTACTATTTAGTTCAACTATACCTCTATTCCCGCACTCCTCTTCCACAGAGGCTCCGAAGTACACTTTACCATTAAATTCTTCATCAGCAAGTTCTATCATCGCCGTAATCATGGCCGAAAGGCTTCCCTTTGCATCATTTGCACCCAATCCAAAGATATATCCATCCTTTTCAACCGCTTTAAATGGATCCCCGGACCAGCCGGGGCATACCGGTACGGTATCCATATGCGAGTTCAAAAGTACGGAGTGTTTTCCTTTACCTACGGAACAATAAACATTTTTTTTGTACTTTTTCGCAGAGATACCATTTTCCTTCAAATGGTCACAAATAAAATCACTGATATTATCTTCTTCTCCGGAGATACTGGGAATATCCACCAATTTCTTTAACAGTTCTTCAGTTTCCATCTTGGATCAGTTCTCCATTGGTCTCCTTTTCCATCAGGGTGCCGCATCCCTGATTCGTGAATACCTCTATCAGGAGACTGTGTTCCAAATTCCCGTCTATTATGTGAACCCTCTTCACATCATTTTCTATTGCGGATATACAGTTGTGCAATTTTGGCATCATACCTCCGGTAATTTTTCCCTCTTCCAGCAATTCCTTTGCACTCTTTAGATCGAGATAAGATATCACGGTAGTAGGGTCGTCTTTTTTTTCTAAAATACCATGGACGTTTGTTACATATATCAGTTTTTCCGCACCGACCTTTTTACCTATCTCCTGGGCTATAGTATCCGCATTGATATTCAGTATGGTTCCTTCCTTATCGATACCCAAACATGCTATGACGGGTATGTAATGTTGATTTATCATACTGTTCAGTAGTTCCAAATTAACATCGACGATATCTCCTACATATCCAAAATCAATATCCTCTGATCGACCGGTATCCGGGTCCATTATGGTTGTGATATCCCTTCTTTTTGCGTAAACAGTATTGCATGAAACCCCGCTAAAACCAATTGCTTTGGTCTTGTATCGCTGTAAAGCCGCTGTTATCTCAATATTTATCTTACCACCGTAAACCATCTTGGTAACTTCGAGTGTTTCGTCATCGGTTATCCTTCTGCCGGCGATCTTATTTGGTTTATGGTTCAATCTGTTTAGCAAATCATCCGCCTGAGGCCCCCCTCCGTGTATCAAGATAATCTTGATCCCGATATTATAAAGTACACTGATATCTTTTGCGATCTTGTGCAGTACCTTCTCGTCTTCAAGAACGGAGCCACCAATTTTGATGACAAAGGTTCTACCCCTGAATTTTTGTATGTAAGGCAAAAACTCCAGAAGAAAACGAACCCTTTCCATTATGCATCACCTAGTATACTTGTAAGCAAAGCCTTCTGAGCGTGCAGCCTGTTCTCCGCTTGATCGTAAACTACACTTACATCGCTGTCTATCACATCATCATCAACTACTACATTTCTTCTTACGGGTAAACAATGCATGAACTTTGCGTTGTTCGTTCTTTTCATCACATCTTTAGTTATCTTCCAATCTTTTAATTTCTCTCTTATCTTATTCTCATATTCCCAGTTTCCATAATGCTCTAAAGAACCCCAGCTTTTTGCGTACACTATATCTGCATCTTCTACACCCTTGTCAAGCTCGTGCACCAACTCAAAATCACTGTTTTCCCGTGCACAATTATTTTTTATGGTCTTTATCACATCATGACTCAATTCATAACCTTCCGGGCATACTATCTTAACATCCATACCGAATGTACTTGAGATCAATGCAGCTGAATTAGGAACAGACATCGGTAACGGCTTGGGATGATAGCACCAAGTGAGCACAAATTTCTTTTTCTTCGGTTCACCGATATTCTCCTTAATGGTCATCATATCGGCAAGTCCCTGACAAGGATGATACAATGATGACTCCATGTTGATGACCGGAACGGTAGCGTTCTCCGCAAAACCCCGGATAACGGAATCCTTCGCATCTTCCTCCCAGTCAGTCATACCCGGAAAGCACCTTACGGCGATAGCGTCTCCGTACCTAGATAAAACTTTAGATGCATCCTTTATGTGCTCCGATGACGCACCGTCCATGACGGTTCCTAGCTTGTGTTCGAGTTTCCATGTGTCCTGCCCCACAGACAGGTTCACGGCGGAGCCGCCGCACTGGAACATCGCCATCTCAAAACTTGACCTTGTACGTAGTGAAGGATTGAAAAATACCATGAACAGGCTTTTTTTCTTTAGGTGTTCATTGTAGGGCACCTTTTTCAAACTTAGGGCCAGATTCAATAGACTGTCCAATTCGTCCTTCGACCAGTCCTCTGTAGTAATAAAGTTTCTTTTTGCTTTCATATCAATTCGTCTCCTTTAAAATCTGTTCCATACACGAGTAAAACTCATCTATGTTCGCTCTATCTATTATCAAAGAGGGCATAACTCTGATGACATCCGGTTCCGAAACCGCCGTTCCGACTATTATCCCTTTATCGAGTAATTTGGATTGAACGGTTTTAGCATCGATGTTCATTTTGAAACCTCTCAGTAGACCGACACCCCTTATCTCTTGGATACCGTCCAGTGAACTAAGTTTTTCAAAGATATGTTCACCGATTTTGTTGACGTTATCCAGAAGTTCGTCTAGCAGTATCGTTTTGATGGTCGCATCCAAAGTGGCGCATGCAAGGGGCCCGCCTCCAAATGTGGAACCATGCTCACCGTAGGAAACAGTGTCTGCAATCTTTTCTGACAATATGACTGCACCCATGGGGAACCCTCCGGCTATACCCTTTGCACATGTGATTATATCGGGGGTTACGTTGTAGTACTGGGATGCGAACATCTTACCCGTTCTACCGAACCCTGTTTGAACTTCATCGAATATCAACACCATATCATGTTCCTCACAATGACTTTTTAACTCCTGAAAGAATTCATATGATGCGGTTCGAATGCCCGCCATGCTCTGTATAGGCTCTAGGATTATTGCGCCTGTATTATCGTCCGTCATAGCTTTTATACTATCCATGTTACCGAATTCTGCCAGACGGGTTCCTTCAATAACCGGTGTGAATTGGGTGCGATATTTTTCTATGCCTGTTACGCTCAGTGATCCTATCGTTCGGCCGTGAAAGCCTTCTTTCATTGCAATAATTCCGCTTTTTCCAGTATATTTACGTGCCAGTTTTAGGGCGGTTTCGTTAGCCTCCGTTCCGCTATTACAGAAAAAGACCTTATTCAAACCTTTGGGCGTGACTTTGATAAGCCTCCTGCTCGCCTTTGCTCTCGTGTCGCTGTAAACAGCATTTGAGTAGAACAGTAAACGTTCACTCTGTTTCTTTATGGCATCCACCAAAGCGGGATGACAATGACCCAAGATGGTCACGGCGTGTCCCCCGTATAGGTCAGTATATTCTTTACCTTCGGCATCCCAAACCTTGACCCCCGATCCTTTAACCAAGACGATTGGAAACTTATTGTAGGTATGCAGTTGATATCGATCTTCCAAATTTATTATCGTGCTTGTCTTCATAGCTAAACCTCCATTAAGGGTACCATCCGGGATACATCAAAGAAGTGTTCTCATCAAATTCGAGCATAAGGTTCATATTCTGTATAGCCGTTCCCGATGCACCCTTGATCAGATTATCTATAGCGGCGGTGATCACCAATTTCCTGCCATCGGAATGTAAACTTAAATCACAGAAATTTGTGTTTTTTACCACGGTACATCTTGCCTGGTCTACTATCCGTACAAACTGTTCATCTTCGTAGTATTTTTCGTATATATCCTTCAATTCTTCCTCTGATATTTCTTTCTTCGGGAACACATAAGCGGTGATGAATATACCTCTAATCATGGGTGTCGAGTGAGTAACGAAAGTCTGGTCGAACAGACCTTCATTATATCTCTTTAATTCCTGCAGTATCTCCGGCTGATGTTGATGCCCCAATACCTTGTAAGCCCTGAAATCGCATGCCCTTTCAGGATGATGTGCAACTTTGGAGGGATTCACACCGGAGCCCGAAGAGCCGGTTTTTGCGTCTATAACAACGTTTCCGGTGAGTAAATTTTCCTTTGCTAGAGGTATGAGTGCGAGCAGCGATGCGGTGGGAAAACAACCCGGATTCGCTATGTTATATGCGCCTCTTATCTTCTCCCTGTTATATTCCGGCAGACCGTAAACGAATTCATCTATTAAGCTTGGTGATTCGTGTGTTGTGTATGATCTATCATAATCATCGGAATCCTTCAAACGATAATCCGCCGACAAGTCGATTATTCTTGTTTTCCCATATACTTTAGGTACAAGACCCATGGCCTTGGAATGGGGAAGTGCAAAGAACATAAGGTCGGTTTCTTTAGCCATATCCTCCAAAGGCTCGTTGGCAAATTTTAAGTCCGTAAAACCCAACAGATTCTGGTGCACGTCCGTAATATTTTTTCCTTCATAGTTGCGCGAGGTTGCCTTTACGATATCAACGCCTTCATGGCAGATCAACAACCTCATCAATTCTCCACCAGTATATCCCGATGCACCGATAATAGCGATCTTTTTAGTCATGGCTTGAAGACCTCCTTTTCGATTATGGTGACCAGTTTACTATGTTCTGTGATCGCATTGGCTGCAGGCAAACCCAGCTCCCCCTCTATGAATTCGACACCCACGGCGTTATCCGTGACCCTACCGGAGATCAGAGATATATTCAACCCTAATTCTTTGAATATCTTTTTTACACCCCAGGCGGCCACATGGTCATTGGCACACACTATGTGCCCTTTTGTAAATTCCATTATCCTTTCGTCACATAATATAGATTTTACACCATAATATCCCAATATACCATCCCCTAATTCCATAACGATGCAGTCGATGTTAGACTTGTTCAACTCGTGGATTATGCCCTTGGATAGTTCGTTTGTATTTTTATTGGTGGTAGAAACAACACCGGCATCGTTAAAATTCAACGCCTTTACCGCCCCATAATCCTCCATATCCAATGTGTCTCTCATGCGTGAAACACCGGTTAGTTTTGCACCGGCCACTTTGTAACCCTTGGCACTCAAACCCTTTATCAACTCACATGCGGCGGTCGTCTTCCCGCTGTCCATGGATGAAGCGGATATTATGATGAGTGGAACACTGTTCTCCAAGTTTTCTTTCCATGGTATATGTTCTTCAGCTATGTTTGCAGCCTTACTTATCCTCTCATTGAATGTGGGGAATATCAAGGCCTGTCCTAATACCTTTATTTCTATGGGTTTACCAAGTTCGGGATTGCCCGAAACCGCTTTCCCTATCACTCCGCCGTAATTGAGAATATTTAGCTTATCTCCCTGCTTTATTTTATCGGGAATATATCCGTAGAATCCGGTCGATGCTTTTCGTTCTCCGAGGGTACAGGCAAGTACGTCACCCTCTATTACTTTACTCATTCTACCGGACATGAGTTCGATAGAGCCATAGGCTGGATTCTCTTCGAGAGCTTTCACTATCAGTATGCTGCCTTCCTTTGCCTCTATTTTTGGAGATATCTCAACCGTGGGAGATAGTTTCACGTTCTTAGTGGACGAACTGATCTTATCTACCTTAATTTTCAATTAACTCCTCTCCCTTTTTTTCCACCCTTTTTGCTATCACTCCGGGCATCCCGTAGATATTACAGAATCCCTGTGCATCTAAACCTGTCCATTGTGTTGTACCTTCTCCGTAAACTGCTGTGGATCGGTCCATCAACGAATAAGGACTTTTACAACCCATCGTGTTTATGTTACCTTTGAATAGCTTTATCCTTACATCCCCTGTTACCTTTTCCTGGCTCGAATTCAAAAAAGCCTTGATGTCTTTTACAACGGGATCAAAATAAAGTGCTTCATGTAAAAGGATACCAAAGAACTCACTTACCTGATCCTTCCAGTACTGCTGCCACTTTGTCAGTACTATCTTCTCCAGTTCCTTGTGTGCCTTTATCAATATCATCGGGCCCGGTGCCTCGAAGGCTATCCTTCCCTTTATACCCATGATAGTTTCTCCGATATGGATCTCTCTACCCACACCATGTATGCCCCCTAGCATGTTCAATTCTTCCACAATCTCGAGTCCGCTCTTTGTTTCGTCGTTCAATGAGACAGGGACACCCTTTTGAAATCGTATTTTTACTATTTCCGGTTCGTCGGGCGTTTCCGAAATAGGTATAGTATATGTATAAGCCTCTTCGGGCAATTCCTCCCAGCTATCGTGTGTCTCGCCACCGCCTATAGTTGTGCCCCATAGGCCGGTGTTTATGGAATATTTAGATATTTTTTCATTTACCGCAACCCCCGTATCGGTAAGATATTTTGTCTCTTCTTCACGGGTTATACCAAACTCTCTTACAGGTGCCAGTATATCTATCTCAGGTGCAAGCACTTTGAAGGCCACATCAAATCTTACTTGATCGTTGCCTGCTGGTGTGGAACCGTGTGCTATGGTCGCGGCATTCTCTTCTCTAGCAGTTTTAACTATTTCAGTCGCCTGAAGAACACGTTCAGCACCGACACTCAGAGGATAAACGTCTCCTTTGAGTACGTTTCCCTTTATCAGGTATGTAATAAAATCATTGAATAGTCCTGATCGTGCATCTATCGTGATGTGTTTTGAGGCACCTAATTTTTTTGACTTCACTTTCATATCTTCTAATTCATCCTTGGTAAAACCACCTGTATCAACGGTGACTGTGATCACATCCGCACCATATTTCTCCTTTAGGAAGGGTATACAAAATGAAGTATCTAATCCTCCCGAATAGGCAAGCACGATTTTTTCATATTTATCTACAGTATATTTTGATTGCAAAATATCACGATGTCACGCATTCTGATGGGCTAAATAAATATTCCGATATATATGTAACATTATCGTGTTTAATGTTACATTCGTAACGTCTATGTTCTAAACAGCATGTCTTATCTTAGCCGAGTACGTGCAAAATATTATTATTAGTGAGCTTATTGATTTAGCATGGATATGTCCGTATGTGAGATGGAAAAGATAATGATCCGTGGTGCCGAAGCGGAGATATGGGAGGCCGAATGGAGGGGTCGAAAGGCGGTACTTAAAAAAAGAATCATAAAGGGTTACAGACATCCTGAATTGGACACTGTTATCAGGAAGGAAAGACTTCGCAAAGAGATAAGATTGATGAGAGAAGCTAGAAAAGCAGGGGTTCCTGTACCAGTAATTTATGATGTAATGGAAGATGAAGCAGCGGTAATAATGCAGTTCTTTCCGGGTGATCGAGTGCTTGACTGCCTGGAGAAGGGTGTTGAACTCGATCTAAGAAGTATGGGACGATATATAGGAAAACTACATTCGTCGGATATAACCCACGGTGATCTTACTACTTCGAACATACTCTATGATAACGTTAGCGGTGTGTTCTGTTTCATAGATTTCAGCCTCGGTGAGAGAACTTCAAGTATCGAAGACAAAGGAGTTGACCTACATCTAATGCGAGAGGCCCTGATAAGTGTACACGTCGATCCTCTTGAAAAGTACGAGGCCATATTGGGCGGCTATCGTGAGGTTTTTCCGGATGCGAGAAAGACGATATCCAAGGTAAAAGAAATCGAATCAAGGGGTAGATATCTGTGAATATAATCACTTCTAACAAAGGGAAATATCATGAATACAAAAAAATTTTCCCCGACGCAAAGATGCTGAACATAGGATATCATGAAATACAAGCGGATTCTCTGGAAGAGGTTGTTGAACACGCACTGGAAGGTTTGAAAGAACATGCTCCGTTGATAATCGACGACAGCGGCCTTTTCATAGATGTGTACCATGGTTTTCCAGGTGTATATTCTTCCTATGTTATGCACACACTCGGCTGTCAGGGCATAATCAAGCTAATGGACGGTTTCGATAACAGGGACGCTGCGTTTGAATGCGTGATAGGTCATATCGATATTAATGGTGATTCAAAGTTGATCAGAGGTCGTGTATCAGGCAGCATAACCAAAACCATGAAAGGAACTCACGGCTTCGGCTATGACCCTATATTCAAGCCCGAGGGTCACGATAAAACATTTGCCGAGATGGTTACCGACGAAAAGAACAAAATAAGTCATCGTGGAAAAGCTATGGAAGGCCTTATGCGATACCTGGATATCACTCTCTGAGAACCCTGGTCACCTGAAACCTTCCCTCATTGAAAATAAGTGTAAAATAGGACGTATTATGCTTAGTCGCTCGCATTTTGTCAATGGAAAGAAAACGTTGGGTGTCCATTCTACCTACACGTTCCTTGGATAGATATATTATGCCGTCTGCAAGAAATTCTTCTTCGTACATGATCTCTTCTTTGAATGGTCTTTCCACTATGAGAAGCGATGTTAAATTTTTAAAACCACGTAGCCATTCGAAAAGATGGAATAATGTTTCCCTTTTATCGTCCACCTGAGAGATTATCTCAAGTGTGGTAAGGGAATCTACCACGAGAAGATCATAATGAGATGTGGCGCGTATGTTGTCAACATACCGTTTGAAAACATCTATCCAATCCTCGGGGTGTGGCTTGGTTGTTTGTCTCAGATAGCCGACATCAACTATCGTTATCCGTTCTTCAACATCTTCGTAGGGTATGTTTAGGCTGGTAAATTGATCCTCTAAGCTCTCTCTGCTCTGTTGGAATGATATGTACAATCCTCTTTTATTTTGCTCTTTGGCATTGTGGTAGAGTACATTGTAGGCGAATGATGATTTGTAAGTTCCTGGATTGCCCGAAATAAGAACAACATGTCCATGAGGTATACCTCCGTTCATCTGCTCGTCCAGACGTACAACGTAGGTCCTCACTCTACCTTTTATAGATTCATTCATAGCGAAAGTGCTCCATTTTTCATGATAGGTTTTCCATCTACTTCAAAGGACGGTTGCATCATTACTAAGTCCCAATGCAGTGTGGATTCGTTCTTACCGCCGAACATTCTGTTCTCTCCTATGGCTATATGTATGCTGCCGATGATCTTTTCGTCGGTTATGGTGTACCCGATGGCTTTTTTCACCTCGGGATTCGTACCTATGCCAAATTCACCGATAATATCCTTGTCTCCCTGCGAATTCTCCAGTACCTGTTGAAAAAGTTCGCCGTTCTCTTCGGCTTCGGCCTTTACTAACTGACCATCCTCGAATACTGCATCTATACCCTTAATCTTATTTCCTCGGTAGAATGCAAGGTCGAAGTAAGCCCTGCCGTTAGCTGTGTTTTCAACAGGTGCACAGAAAACTTCGCCGCATGGTAAGTTGTTACCTAGATCACCTCTTTCTATATCTGCCTGGGAAATCACACCGTCGTCAACGAGTATATGCCTGTCCTTGATTGAGAATTCTAGATCGGTACCTTTATCAGAAGTAACACGTACCTTATCTCCACCCCTTAAACGGTCTGCCAGTTTTCCTCCTTTTTCTTTGAGTTCGTCGTAATCAGTATCCAGTGCCTTCCACAGCATGTCCCAGAACTCCTCGAAGTCGATACCGAACATGTCGGCTTTTTCTTTGGTGGGATAACCTATGCCCGTCCAGCGTATTTTCTCTTTCTGGAATTTGTCGTTTATCTCACGTTGCCCGACCCTGGATGCCCCTATCTTATCTTCGGGTAGTTGAGATAGGAGTCGAGGGTCCAATTGATGATCGATGCTTATTACGCCGTCTATATCTTCAAGCCATTTTAGGTAGTAACTCGGAGTTTTCTTAAGATGTTTAGTATCTACTTCTTCTATAGTCCTCTTCTGAAGTCTATCCGTATTCACCATTGTCACCGGGAATGCACCCTTTTTTCTTATGTTTACAGAGATGTTTTCCACTAGCTCGAAATTATGCAAACCACCGCTTACCAGAATTACCTCATCTTCCTTAATACCCATGCATTTATTGACAACTTTCCTTGCTATCTCTTCCATATCTACCTGCAGCATAATACCATAATAGGATATATATGGGAAGGTAAAAGGGTTTTGGTTTTTTAGCAATATCAACCATAGAGCGGTGGCGAGGCCGATCGTGTGTCCATGTCGTCTTGAGCTGATTGCGCACGATTTACTAACTGTGCAAACTGTGTTTCCAACTCTTCTGCGCTGTCTATCAATGATTGAGTTTCAATTTCTATATCCCAGTATTCTGCGAATTTTTCTAAAAGGATCGATGCTGCCCTGGGGTCCGGAAGTTTTGTGGATCCTTCCGCAAACATACCAACGGCCCTTATGTTCTTCTCTCCAGCATATAACAGCAATGAACTTGAGATCCCCGTAATCGCTCCTCTTTTGATCAACTCGATATCTAATTTTTTTGCTTTATCTGTGGCTGCATATGAGCTCATAGCGCCCCATACCTTTTTCTCTTCTTCCGAATCATCCCTTTCGGGTATTCCATCGAATATTATCAGTTCTTTTACACCTTGTTCGATAGACCAATCTATAACTGCCTTCGATAATCCGTCCGATAATTCAGGAGCGATGACCATGTCCGATTTAACCAACATCAGTCCGTCACCTGCAAAGAACCGTACAGGTCTCCGAGGTATTCCATCGAATATTACTACGGTAGGTGGAAATTCATCACTCTTCACGGAAGCCACCTGCTCCAGTTCAAGGGTATTGATCAACTGTTCCGACGCGATTCCTCCGATAAGCCCGGTTCCCGGAAAGCCTGCAATGAGCACGTCTATTTCTGGGATATCCCTATCCTTTATTATTTCATAAGCCATATTGTTTCACCTAGTACATAATAAGGGGATAGGTCATACTTTTATTTTTGCATGTGCGCATGAATCGGTATACGTTGTATGTAGCAATCAAGGACTATACTTAAATCATTCATTTCATTGGGATCAATAACATGAAAATAAGATCATACACTTCTAACGATGAAGGTAAAGTAGTAGAGCTCATATCACTGTTCCGGATAACGCTTTCTGAACTAAAAAGTGTAACTAGAAACGTAGATTTGGAGGCCGCTAAAGAAGAATTGTACGGTTACCTCGAACAGGATTATCCTATTTATGTCGCCGAAATCGGTGATAGGGTGGTAGGATATCTTGTTTGTAAAGTAATTGACGATACCGTCTGGGCCGAGTCTCTGTATGTTTCACCTGAGTTCAGAAGGAAGGGCGTAGGCTCGGCCTTGTATCAAAAAGCGGAAAAACTAGCGGCAGAATTAGGTGCTGAAACGGTGTACAATTGGGTTCATCCGAATAATCACGGTATAATCGCATTTTTGAGCGAAAGAGGATATGATGTTCTTAACCTCATTGAGCTACGTAAGAAGAGAGATTCGGAAGAACTAATACAGAATATGATGGTGTGTGATCATGAATACAGATTCTGAATTGGGTCATTAGATTTTGAAGCCCTGGGTTCGATTAAGAAATCTACGATAGAGTATTTTCCTGTTTATATCAAGGAAGACATATGTATGAACTTAAATCAGTGTTTCCCATTCAGTTCACGGAATACCGCTTCCACATTCTTTCCCGTCTCTTCTATAATCTTCTGCCACTCTCTGTTATCCGGTGCAATACCCAGCAATCTAGCTATCTTCATTATTGATACGTGGTATACTAACTGTACTCCTTGTTTCTCTTGCCATACGACCATGTTGCATGGAAAAAGACTTCCTATCTTCAGGGTCTGATCGAGGGCTTTATCTGCTATCTTAGGATTACATGTACCAAGAACGTAGTAAGGGCTTCTGTTCGTGCCGATTTTTTTGTTCAATACTTCCGAAGGGGAGAACTCTACCAGTATACCGAAACCGTTCCTTTTGCAAACCTCTTTTACGAATTCGACAGCTTCAAGGTGTTCCATATCCAATCTTGCTGTCTTTTCTCCAATATCTTCCGGATCAAATATCGTAGGGTCTATTTTCAAATCCATGATACTCACCGTTGGATCTCTACGGATACGCCCCTTTCTAGTGTGTTATCCACCGGACACCTTTCCTGCACAGCTTTTAAAAATTCGGGTATCTTATCTTCAGGAATGCCGTCGATAGCGGTCACCTTCACGCGTATGTTTTGAAAACCGATAGGTACGTCTGCTTTGCCCATGACTCCACGAGGATCTAGATCGCCCTCCAAATCGAGTTCGAAGTACTTCAGTTCGTGTCCCATCTCTTTAGCTACTATTGTCCCGGTAAAATCCAGACACGCTCCAAGGGCTCCCAGTAACACTTCTACTGGACTAGGACCTTTGTTGGTACCCCCTACTCTCTTCGGCTCATCTATAGTTAAAGAAAAACCCCTCATCTGCACCTCCGATTCGAATCCTGTCTTTTTCTTTAGCTTTGTTTTATATGTATTTAGATGTACTCTTTCTTTGGTCATGATATCGAGTTGTGTAAAGCGGTGTATTATAATAAATATGTTGGAAACGGATGTATTGAATGTGAAATTTTAGTTTAGGTGCCCTTGAACTGTCCGGGAAAGCGTGGACGTTGTTTCAGTCTATTGCGGGGTGAGAGTGAACTAGAAAACTTGGCATATCAGCTACAATATCTTATCTGTATACTGTTGAATACTGAGAGATATATTCAAAATGTTTTATCGGATTCACCCGGACGTGTACCGAAAAACTTGCATGCTATGTACCACCCCCCCAATGCAGGCCCCATCCTTATCTCGTACCAGGTGCTTATGTTCACCTCGATCATCTTGTCTAGTGAGTAGTTCTTCCACAGTTTACCGTGTTTCATGGTCAGTTGTTTCCTGTCGAAACCGTTCCAGAAAGCCTGCTTGAAGAACCTGTAGAAACTACCCCGTGTACGGTGGTAGACAATGGCATTCTTGTTGTAACCGATGGTTGCCCCGGAATCCACCGCACGGAAATTAAGGTCTATATCCTCCGCTGTCTGGAACCAGGGGTCGGATCCCCCAATTTTTTTTGAAGTGTTCTTTTCGATAAAGGAGGTTACACGATGGACAGATTACGTCGTAGCCTTTGTGGTACAGTTCAACCTGTTCCAGTTTCTCGAAGGTGTAGTATCCTATCTGGACGTTTTTCCCGACAACGATGTCGTACCTCTAGGCGCTGTTTCACCTCTTGGTAGTCTAGAACGAATTGACTATCTCGTCTTTGTCGATGAAGGCTAGCAATTCATCCTT
>JAFDTZ010000111.1 GCA_019594305.1 Thermoplasmata archaeon | reverse complement strand
CTAGATGTACAGTATTTTCCCAAGAAACTATCCTGGCTATAGTATCCCACCCCTCCTGATGTTCTGTCAACCTGATATCTTCGCTCCACCCCTCCGGAGAATTGAGTATTCCTCCCGACGACATGGACGAACCGACTGGTGATGCGAAGACTCCGACGAACAACATCACCGTCAAGGCTGCCGTGCAGATTACCTTCGTCTTCATGTTATTACATTAACATTCAAGGGAGTTAATAACTCTTGTTGTAGCCTTGTTTAAACATTATCCATTTCTCCTACAATCCCGTCCCAGATCCGTAACATTTCTCACAAATATAGCACAAAAATTCCCAAACTCCAGCACCTAAAAATCCCAAATAACTACAACATCACCTCACAAATTTGGAACATCCGGCTTTACCCCCTCTTCATATATAAACCCTCCCACACATTTGTCCCAGACCCCGTGAGATGGTTAGTATACTAAATCCGTGAGATATGTAAACAGGAAAGAAGGATTCGACCCCGGTTCTTCCATCTTCGCACCCTCGTCGCCAACGTAAACAACGCAGCAACAACGGGTACCGCAACATCAGCGGATTCCGATGTCTTTCAATCTGGTACCTCTCGACGCAACACTGGAATCGCTCCTGGAAAATGAGGCCTACGGAATATCGGGAAGCTATGACCGCTTGATATACTTCGATGCATCCGCAGGTGAGTGGCTTTCATATGTGCCCGGTAGGCCGGACCACTTCAATAACCTGCACACGTGGAACCACCGCATGGGTCTATGGATACGCATGACTACCACAGACACGCTGACCGTAGAAGGGTACATACCGTCGAGCACGGATATCACCCTGTACCCCGGTTGGAACATGGTAGGCTTGCCGAGTGAGAGCGCCGGGAATCACGGCTTACCTGGAGAAGTGAGCATCGTGGGCTACTTCGATGCTACGGCAGAATATAATCTGGCCTATGATCATAACCCCGGAATCTTCGTGTTCGAGCCGGGCAAGGGGTACTGGATATTTTTCGGAACAGGTTCCAAAAATCTTAGGAAAGTAAGCTTTCCTAAAAGATACAACAGTGCAGACGAAGCGGTGGTCTGGACCGTGGAGTACTGAGCCGCAAAGAAGCCAATATGCACACGATATTTAACCTACCAGATTTGAGTTATTGTGAACTTTATCTTACGTGTCGTAAGTTGTCCGGTTAACCTTCAAAACGCCTCTTCATGTGGGTGAAGTTCGCCACTGTCACTATCAATAATGTCGCAACAACGGGTACTACGATGTTACCGAACTCCGGTATCGGTTCGTCGTTGAAGTCCGGATTACGCTTGTAGTAGATCTCATAGTAATCACCGTCGCGATCGTCGTGCCAGGCGACGTGGATGGTGTCACCCGAGAGCGCGATAGCGGGGTTCAAATCCCTTCCCTCGCATCGTTTTATTAGACATGTTACGCCCTAATACCCCTACCTTCAGGTTTGGGTAAACAGGAAGCAAGCTTCCTCCAACTTAAAAAACAAGTTTTTCTCAGATACAGGGCGTTAAAAATTCTATTCTAGCAACTTTTTTAGCCTGGAAACTGTATTCTCGAAGTGGCGGTGCGCCCCTACGGGGCGCTTTAGGTGCCGCCAGGAGTCGAGAAAAAATGACGCAGATACAAACTTATAGCCCATGGTGTGATTCGAAGGCTATACAACATAAAGAAATCTCCTCTCTTTCGGGGACTCCCCAATGTTCTCTAGACGAGTTCACTGATCAACGATAGAGGATGCACCAGGCTTTAGCCTTGGGGAGCCCTCACTCACAATGAAACGAAAGGAGGAAGTTAGTCCCCGCACTTTTTTGCTAACGGAACGGAGTGGAGGTAGTGAAATAGTGAGCAGAATCTCTGCTTCCTATCGCATTCAATTATTTCAGTAGTTTAGCGGATGAAATTGTTGAATAGGTGGACGTTAGTCCGTTGCACTTTTTTATTTTTTTATGATCGAAACGAGTTCCTGTCGCATACTTTAATGTTTCAAACAAACGAAGACTAATTCATAAAAATGGAAGTTTGTATTCAAACGCAGACATATAATATAGGGGAGATGAAGTATCTAAAAAAGTTTTTATATCTAAAAGTAATTGTATGTATTGGTGTAAAAAATGGAAGTTTCGATAACCAAGATGTCCTCCAATGGGCAGATAGTGATATCTTCTGATATCCGTAAAGCTTTGGGTCTATCACCGGGAGACAAATTCCTAGTTATAGGGGAAGAGAACGGTATATTACTGAGAAGTCTGAAGAAAGAAGATATAAAAAAAGAGCTAGAGATGCTCCTTTCAGAAATTGGAGAGGAAATGGAAAAAGGAGATATCACTAAAGATGAAGTTGAAAAAGAGATCAAAAACTATAGGAAGGAAAAGAGGAAGGCCGCATGAAGGTTGTTTTCGATACAAACATCTTGATTTCCGGAATTGGTTGGGCTGGTCGAGAGAGAAAACTTCTTCTTATGGCTTTTTCAGAAGAATATGAGTTAGTGATATCGGATAAGATACTAAAAGAATTAGTCGGTGTTCTGCAAAGAGAAAAATTCAGTCATCTAGATAAGAAAAAAATCTTTCGTTTCATAGACATTTTTACAAGGCTGTGCACAGTGGTCGTACCTGAGATACATCATACGGTTATCAAGGAGGACCCGGACGACGACATGGTCTTAGACTGTGCGTTGGATGTTAAGGCGGAATATATAGTTACAGGAGACCATCACCTCTTAGATTTGAAAGAATTCAAAGGTATACAGATCGTTGATTCTGCTACATTTGAAAAAATATTGAAAAAATAATCACTAAAAAATCAACAAAGAACATTCAACCCCGACATAGGTTACCAGCACAGCGAGCACGGATATCACCCTCCTCCCGGGCTGGAACATGGTAGGCTTGCCGAGTGAGAGCGCCGGGAATCATGGACTGCCCTCAGAAGTGACGAAGATAGGATACTTCGATGCTGCAGAAGAGTACAACCTCGTGTATACCGAAGACGTTGATGTGTTCGAGTTCCAACCAGGGCAAGGCTATTGGGTGTATAACGAGGCATCCCATTCGGTGATATGGACCGTGGGGTACTGAGCGGTGCGATAATTCGAAAAGGTTAAGTACGGAACTCCGATAATCAGGGCTATAAATAGGAGTTGAGCAAAATGGGATTCAAGATAGCGTTCATAGGTTTCGGAGTTGTCGGTCAGGGACTGGCCGAGATCCTCGTGGATAAAGAAGAGGAATTGAAGAAGACGTACGGTTTCGAGTACGAAGTCGTCGCGATATCGGACATGCAGAAAGGGTCGGTTTACCTGCCCGATGGTTTGGACATGCAGAAGGTACTCTCCATGGTCAGCGGCGGCGAGAGTTTGGACGGTTATCCCCGGGGCGAGACCGGTTGGAGCCCTTTGAAGACCATAACGAAAAGTAACGCGGACGTGATAATCGAGGTTACATATACGGATATGGAAACCGGTGGCCCCGGCCTGGAGCATGTAAAGGCGGCGTTGGATGCCGGGAAGCATGTGGTGAGCACTAACAAGGGCCCTGTAGCCACCCGAGGAAAGGAACTGGTGGAGCTAGCCCGCAAGAAGGGAGTCCGGTTCCTGTTCGAAGGAACGGTTCTCAGCGGTACTCCGGCCATCAACTTTGCCAGGTACACACTTGCAGGCTGTGAGATCAAGGAGATCAAGGGTATAATGAACGGTACCACCAATTATATACTATCACAGATGGAGGATGGTATGGAATATCAGGACGCCCTGGCTAAGGCCCAGGAACTGGGATACGCCGAGGCTGACCCCGCAGGCGATGTGGAAGGCATCGACGCCCAGGGCAAGGTGCAGATACTGTCCAACATGGTGATGGGTGCCGAGCTCAAACTGCATGAGGTTGAACGTGAGGGTATAACGAAGATAACCCTCGAAGACGTTAAGAAGGCCAAGGAAGAGGGTATGCGCTGGAAGCTGGTGGGCTCCACAAAACGCATGGAAGGGGGTATCAAGGCAAAGGTATCTCCGGAAAAATTACCTTTATCTCACCCCCTGGCAAACGTGATGGGCGCCACCAACGCTCTGACCTTCTCCACCGACCTTCTGGGCGATGTGACCGTGATCGGCCCCGGGGCAGGCAAGAAGGAAACCGGTTTTTCACTACTTATAGATCTGCTTACCCTTAACAGGGTAACGGTGTGATACCATGACCCGCGGGTACACCGGCAAGGTGCTGCATATCGACCTGGACAGCGGCGAGTCCGGGGTCGAAGAGCTGAATATGAACGACGCGAAGATGTTCATTGGCGGCAAGGGCCTCGGTGCCAAACTTCTATGGGATCTGACCGAAAAGGGAATCGACCCCCTGGGCCCCCATAATCCGTTGATGTTCGTCACCGGCCCTTTGAACGGCCTGACGGTACCCACCTCCGGACGCTACTGTGTGGTAACGAAATCACCACTCACCGGTATATTCAACGACAGCCACTGCGGTGGGTATTTCGGCCCGGAGATAAAGCGTGCGGGATACGATGCACTGGTGATCACCGGTAAAGCACCCGTGCCCTCGTACATCTTCATCAAGGACGACGAGGTGAATATCGAGGATGCATCGGGATTGTGGGGGAAGACCACCTTCGAAACCGTGGATATACTTAGAAAGAAATACGAAAACGATTCTCTGCGTATCGCCGCTATCGGCCCCGCCGGCGAGAATCTGGTAAAGTACGCCATGATAAACATCGACACCTACGATCAGAAGGAAAGGGGCGGCCAGGCCGGTCGAGGCGGTGCAGGCGCCGTCATGGGCTCCAAGAACCTGAAGGCGGTCATGGTCAAGGGAACCGGTAAGGTCGAACCTGAAGATCCGGAGGGGTTCAAGGCAGCCTCAAAAGAGGCCTTCCGTATAACACGTGAAGACGACTTCATACCCAACCGTACACATTACGGAACACCCATATGGATAAACCCCATGAGCGAGTACGGTATCCTACCAACGAGAAATTTTCAGCACGCTACCTTTGCAGATGCCGAAGATATAAGCGGCGAGACCATGCGGGATGAGATAGTGGAGAGGGATGTCAGCTGTTACGGCTGCCCCATACGATGTGGTAAGCACAGCGTTGTTAAGAAGGGTGCTTATGCGGGAACCGAACTGGAGGGACCGGAATACGAATTGCTGGCACTGCTGGGTTCCAACTGTATGATGAGTGACCTTGGTGTGGTTTCCAAGGCCAGCTATCTGGTGGACGAACTTGGGCTGGACGGCATATCCACGGGAAACGTACTGGCCTGGGCCATGGAGTGCTTCGAACGCGGGCTGATATCCGTTGAAGATACGGATGGCCTCGAGCCCTGCTTCGGCGAACCCGAACCTTACATAGAGCTCATACGTAAGATAGCATACCGGGAAGGTATAGGCGATCTCCTGGCAGAGGGTGTTAAACGGGCCTCGGAAAGTTTGGGTAAAGGTTCTTCGGACTTCGCAATACACTCCAAGGGGATGGAATTTCCCGGGTACGAGCCCCGGGGCTCCCCAGGTATGGGTCTTGCCTACGCCACCAGTGATAGGGGTGCCTGCCATCAGCGGGCCTGGACAGTGAGGGCGGAGCTGGAGATGGAAAAACGATTCGCCCCCGACGGACGTGCGAGGCTGGTGAAGGAGACTCAGGATGAAAGGGCGGCGGCATTCTCACTGGTGATGTGCGACTTCGTACCCTTCGGTGTGGATTCCTTCGTCAAGCTGTTCAACTCTGCAACGGGTTTCGACCTTACCGAAGAAGAATATCTCCGGGCGGGGGAGCGGATATGGAATCTGATCAGGATGTTCAACGTCCGGGAGGGTATCTCACGGAAGGACGATTCCTTACCGAAGAGGATGTACGAACCCCTTCCCGACGGTCCCACCAAGGGAAATGCATTCACCGAAGAGATGTTCCGGGGTATGCTGGACGAGTATTATCGTTTGAGGGGATGGAACGAGAACGGGATACCCACGAAGACGAAGTTGAAAGAGCTCGGCTTCCACGGCATGCCGGACGTTATGGAACTCGCGGAGTGAAATGTATCGTAAATAGCTTGATCGGTTGAGATGAGTTTCGAAGCTTCCCTGACGGAGCAAAACAATCGAAGATTAATGTAATATACGGAATACGTTCAAAGAAGTTAAATACCAAATGGATTGTAACCTCAATGGAGAAATAACATACGGTGTAAACATGAAAGGAATGAAAGAGATTTTGGATGCCATGGAAGAGTTAGGCGTACCCAGCAAAGACCCGACAGACCTGCCAAAGTCCAAGAAAAGTTTTCCGGACGGTTGTCATTACAGGATGGAAATTTCGGGTATCGAAAGACTGTCCACACTCGAGGCCTTGATAGAGGAGAGAGAGGAACGAGATGTGCCGATACACAGGCTGATAAGCACCGTCATGGGCAGCACACTGCTCACCGACGACGAGCTGCGAAAATTCGCGCAGACGGCCCATGATGCCGATGTTGAGGTCATAATCACACCCGGTCCCAGGGCGAGCTGGAACACCGGAAGGCAGATAGCCACACCGGAAGGAGCCCTCTCCGGCCTAAGGGTCAGGGGCTCGGACAACATCGTTTATGCCATAAAGGATATCAAACGATGCATAGACTTCGGATTCAGGGGATTCCTCGTGACCGACGAAGGAGTGATGTGGTTGGCCAACGAGCTGAAAAAATTAG
>JAFDTZ010000105.1 GCA_019594305.1 Thermoplasmata archaeon | reverse complement strand
CAGTTCGGAATTACTCACTAACTTAGTAATTCCAAACGCTCAAAGAATTCACTAACCGTGAATCCTTTTCGTGAAAATCCCGATGCAACAAGAGGGCCGCGATCGGGATTTGAACCCGAGCCAGGGGATCCACAGTCCCACATGCTGCCATTGTAGTCCCAGTGCCTGAGCACAAGGATAGCTACACCATCGCGGCCATTGAGAAAACAGGCAGACCCATAAAGTAGGTTATAATAATACTTTTGCTTTAACAGAATGAAGTGCGATATGGATCAAAAGGAAGATAAAATTTTCTTCATTTTGTCCTTTAATTTAGGGTCTTTTTCCAGTTCCATAATAAATATAATAAAAGTTAATCTTAACAACCGGGTATAACTAATCTCATTAATATCCTCTTCTGCGTTCAATATCCTATCTTCCGTTTTTTTCGATAATTCTGAAAAAATGCTGGACATTTCATCGACTATATCGTCTGAAATATCCTTACCAAATCCAAGTTTGCCAAGGGTATCTACAAACCATTTTGTGTGTTCTATCTCCCACAAAGGTACACCTATAACACCATCCTCCACATCATCGTGAACCGGAGAAAATAAGAAAATACCTGCGGTTCTCCCGTACTTTTTCTCCGGTATATGGTGAACTTTTCTCGCTCCACATACTTCTACAAATCCCGCTTCTTCAAGTTTTTTTATATGTCTGTATATAGTCGATTGATCCTTGTCCAAGGCTTCTGCTAGTTGGGATATCGTCATGTCATCGATCTTAAGTAAAGCTGCAATCTTATTCCTGGTTTCCTCTATACCTATCCTTATAGCTTCAACATCCTTAATTATTTTAACGTCTTTCTTCATATACACTCAGTTATAAATTTCAATCATTATAAAGTTTTTGCACAACGATGCAAATGTTCTAAACACTTGTACACTCGACATTCGATTTGATCTTTTTTATTTTTCTTTCTAATTCTTCGTTTATTTCCATCTCTAAAAGCAAAACCATTAACCTAATCCTCATGATGTTAAAAAAAGGTATATCTTTGGAATCTATCCCTGCTTCCACTAACTTTTCGTTTACAATCTCTGTATAACATTTAAAGAGATCGTATATATCTTCAGCTAATTCTTTGTGACCGTTGTTTTCGTAACCCATCTTCTCAAGCATCTCCACCAGTCCATGGGCTTGTTCTTTCTTCCACAATATGCTACAATCGCAAAGACTCTCCGTCTCCCTACAATGTACCATAGGTATGAAAATGTTTGCGGTTCGACTGTAGATTATCTCAGGTGCACGCTTGATCCTAGATTCACCTTTTCTCTCTAAGAAACCATATTTCTCTAGTTTTTTTACATGCCTAAATATCGTTGAATAATCCTTTCCCAACGTATCTGCTATTTGATTTACTGACATGTCATTTTTCTTTAATAGTGATAAGATCTCGCATCGATTATCCTCCATGCATATCTTGAAGACGTCGGGGTTCCTTATCACCTTTATATGGTCCTTCATCTGTATTCCCTTTCACTTTCTCTATAAACCTAATGTGCGATATATAGATATAAGTTTTGGAACGTATGCACAAACGTGCATATCTGCCCCGGATGCTTTAATTATTTTAATCTAATTCATCCATTATTTCCTGTCCGTCTTTAATGGAAATCTTTTTTATCTCGCCCTCGGCCTCGTTCAGTTTACCACCACAATACTTTACCAGTTCCATGCCTAGTTCGTAAAGGCGGATAGATTCCTCCAAGGGAACTTTATTTCTTTCAAGTTTGTTGTTTATCTCCTCTAGTTTATTCAGGGCTTTTTCGAAATCCATGTCTTCTATTTTTTCTTCCATCTCTTCACCTCTTTTACCATCGATACCACATCACCGTCTATCATCTTAATTATCAATATGTCGTCAGCTGATATATCCTTAACACTTGAGACCACCTCTCCCGATGCATCAATCACAGCCGAAAAGCCGCGTTCCATTATACCGCAAGGGCCCAGAGCCTGCAACCTTTCCCTCTGATTCTTTAACTTTAGACTGTATTCGTTCATTATCTCCTTTATATTTCGATCAAGGTTACGCATGTTTTCATCTAACGTTTGTGTAAAATCTTCCAGGAGCATTTCAGGTCTTGAAAAAATAGGTGTACTGATTATGCGATTCATTCTTAAACGATAATCATCGATCACCTTCTTGAGGGCGATAGTGCCCCTCATCTGTTCATCCCTTATCTTCTTCATTAAATCCTGTTTCAATGGTACGACCATCTCTCCGGCGGCGGATGGTGTGGGTGCACGAAGGTCCGCAACGAAATCGGATATCAAAATATCTGTTTCATGACCCACAGCAGATATTATTGGTGTGTTCGCATTGAATATAGCCCTCGAAACGATCTCTTCATTGAAACACCAAAGGTCTTCGATCGAACCTCCTCCGCGCCCGACGATTATCACATCTACGTCTTGTTTATCCAACAACACGACAGCATTTGCAATCTCTTCAGCCGCACCCTTTCCCTGTACCTGCGTAGGTGCTATGAGTATGTTCATATTGTTGAAACGGCTCTTGATCACCGTGAGGATATCCCTAAGTGCTGCTCCGTCTTCCGAAGTGACGATACCAACCCGTTTTGGTAGTAGAGGAATAGGTTTCTTGTGTTCATCATCGAATAAACCTTCTTCCTGCAGTCGCTTTTTCAATTTTTCGTAGGCTAGATAAAGTGTGCCTATTCCGCCTAACAACATCTCCGTGACGATTATCTGGAACTCCCCTCTTTGAGTATATAACGAGGCATTAGCCCTACATAGAACTTCAAGACCCTCTTCAGGAGTGAAATCGAGATCAATATTTGTCTGTTGAAACATCGCACATCTTATCTGGCTTCTATCGTCCTTTAGAATGAAATACATATGTCTTCCTTGATGATGGGTGAAGTTTGATATCTCTCCCTTTATCCATATATCTTGCAGGTTTTCATCCCGGGTCAGGAGCGTTTTTACATATAGGTTCAGGTCGGTAACCGTATATATCCTTTTGTCGTCTTCTTTTTTTTCCATCCTCTCCAAGGGCAATTGGGAACGAACTATATATATTATTAGTATGGGGGCAAGTGAAAGTAATCTTCAAGAATTTTCAAATACTCGTAGAACAATCAATAACGGATGACAGCAGCTTTGACCGGTACCCCGGGCGTGGGGAAAACAAAAACCGCCGCTTTGCTTAGAGAAAGGGGTTTTTGTGTTGTCGACCTTAATGATTTCATAGAAAAAAACCGATTAAAAGTGAAAAAGGATATACCCAGGGACACCTACGAGGTAGATATCTCAGTTCTTAAAAATATCTTCCTGGAAAAGGCGCCCGATTGTGATCTAGTTGAAGGTCATCTATCACATCATCTCGTTCTTTCTCCGATCATAATACTAAGATGTTCTCCGGATAAACTGAGACAGAGGATGTCAAATAAAGATTGGCACCGGAACAAGATAGAAGAGAATATAATGGCCGAGATATTGGATGTGATTCTATTGGAATCTCTATCATATTCCGAAAAAGTATATGAAATAGATACCACCGAGATGACACCTTTGCAAGTATCAAAGTCCGTAGAGGATATACTAGAAGGTCTTACCGCATCCTACGTTCCCGGTAGCATCGATTGGTCCGATTATCTCTAAAAACAAAGGATAATATTTATACATAGTATGTGATTACGATACTATGGTACTAGATAGCTATAGGAAACAGGGTGATACTTTGTTATTACCCTTAGCTAAAAGAATGCAACACGTTAACCCGAACATATTGTCCTGGATAGCCTTCTTTTCGGCTGTTTTCGCAGGCATATTCTTTTACTTCGCCACCTCTATTTTCATATTTCTCGGAGGTATCATGATCATTTCAAGTGCCCTTTTCGATGGACTCGACGGCAGGGTCGCAAAACTAACAGGAAAAGCTTCTAAATTAGGAGATTTCCTGGACCATACACTAGATCGTTATGCCGACATATTCATTATAGGTGGTATCGCTTTCGGTCCCCTTTCCAGGCTCTCTATAGGTTTTCTAGCTCTACTAGGGATTCTTATGACAAGCTATATGGGTACGCAGGCACACGCTGTAGGCGTGGGTAGAAATTATGGTGGAATAGCGGGGCGTGCGGATAGATTAGCTCTTTTAATAATATTACCATTCATCTATCTTACATTCTATTTTTTCTTCACAACGGATATACAAGTTATCGGTGTTACACTCGGTATCTTCGAGATACTCATGATATGGTTTGCCCTCTCAGGTCATCTGACCGCTATAAACCGAGGATTGGCTAGTTGGAACGCTTTAAGCTGATTGAAAGAAAATAAAAAACATCACAAAATCGAAGATTTTCTTTGCTTTTTTATTGAAAGAAAATAAAAAAGAAAGGGTTTTTTTAGGTTCTAGAGCTCATCGAGATCTGCGAAGAGGTCGTCCTCGTCAGCTTCTTCTCCTTCACTAACAGGTTCGCCGCACTCCGGGCATTCTGTAGCATCGGAAGATAGTGCTGCACCGCAAATCGGACATTCCGATTCTTCTGCAATCTCTTCCTCGGGAGGCTCTAGTTCTTCACCGCATTCTGGACATTCAGTGCAGGTCACAGAGATTATAGCACCGCAAGTCGGACAGATACCTTCCTCTTCTTCTTCACCAAAGTCAAGTTCTTCCTCTTCCACTTCCTCTTCGTCGAACAAGGGTTCTCTTTCTTTCTTCCTCGACAATACGGCACCGATAATTAGTACGACTAATCCTACAACCATTCCTGACATGAAATATTCGCCGTAAACACCTTCTGGATTAGTGATCCCCATAAATTCATCTGTTTCACCACTCGCAGTAAACTTTATCGCTAGTACAGCCAGCATTATCAGGATGCCCAGAATGAGTACTATCATCCCGAAGTTCATTTGACCACTATGTCTACGGACAGACATATTTCCTTTTTTCTCAACGCTTTTTTCATCTTTCTTGTACATGTATTGCCCTCCATGGGGTAATATTTAATTAAAGACTGATTAGAAGGGGGCTATATATATTTTACGTATCGATAATCAATAATGATAGCTAATATCAATCCCGCATCTCGGTTTCTATATCTACAGCAGGAACTATACATAAGAAAACTGCCTTTTCTTCACAGATATTTGTATATGAATGTGCCGCACCTACGGGTATGAATACTGCATCGCCTTCCCCTACCTTGTATTCATGTTCATCTATCTTTACTTTGACTTTGCCTTTGAGGTAATATTGTAAGTGCTCGCAGTTGTTGTGGCTATGAAGAGGCATCATCGACCCCGGTTCCATAACAAACCGTCGTAGATGTATCTTTTTTGAACCCTGGTTTTTTGCGATGAGCCACTGTATATTTATACCATCTTCTACCTCATCCTTTTCGACATCGCTAGCATGGATAACTGCTCCTTTATTTTCACTACTTTCACGCATGATATCGGATGAAAAACAGTCATACCGTATATATATTCTGCGTACTACAGAATGCAAAATGTATATACACGATATCACTATACGGTAAAATATGTCCCCTTACGACAAGATGATCCTGATATCAAATCAGCTTAGAAATATTGAACGATCCCTTTCACTCCTCGCTTGGGATGAACGTACTTATATGCCTGAAGGCGCACTTCCCGGACGTTCCGAGATGAACGCAGGATTGGCGAAAATCCATCATAATATATTGACCTCTCGAGAAATGAAAAAATGTCTCGATAAGTTAAACAAACCCTCCATATACGAAGACCTTGACGATCTACGGAAAGCATCTGTAAAGGAGATTACAAGACGGTTTGAAAAAAAGAACAATATACCTGATGAGATTGTGGAAAAGATCGCAAAGGCCGCTTCACAAGGACAGGCAGCATGGACCAAGGCGAGGGCAAGATCGGATTTTGCTATGTTCATCCCATATTTAGAAAAAAATTTAGAGCTGAAAAAAAAAGCTGCCGAATACATGGGTTACAAGAATGAACCCTACGATGCTCTACTCGATGAATACGAACCGGAATTGACGGCGAAAGGGGTGAAAAAAGTATTCGACCCCATGAAAAAAGGTTTGTCGGATTTGGTTGACGAGATATCTTCAAGAGGTTCTTCTAAATATGATAAATATAACATAAATAAGACCTTCAACACTGATACTCAGAAGGAACTATGCCGTAGAATGGCTAGGGACATAGGATTTGACTTCCATAGTGGTAGATTGGACGAATCCGTGCATCCGTTCACCGTCGGTATGGATTTTGATGTAAGGATAACCAACAGGTACAACGAAAAGGATCTGAGCTCCCTTTACAGCCTTCTGCACGAGTCCGGCCACGGAATGTACGAACAGGGCATATGCAAAGATTTACTGGGTACCCCGATCGGTAAATCCGCCTCAATGGGTTATCATGAATCCCAATCGAGGATGTGGGAGAATTTTGTTGGGAGAAACCGTAATTTCATGGATTATCTATATCCTTTGGTAGTAGAATACTTCCCTAGTATGGAAAAAGTAGGCATCGATGATTTTTATCGTTCCGTAAACTGTGTAGAGCCTTCATACATAAGGGTGGAAGCAGACGAGATAACTTACAACCTTCATATCGCCTTACGATTCGATATCGAGCTAGGTTTGATGCGTGATGAGATAACACCCGCCGAAACAGAGACCGTCTGGCAGGACAATATGGAAGAATATCTAGGACTGATACCGGAAGACCCGGCTCTTGGCGTTTTGCAGGACATCCATTGGTCTTCCGGAGCCTTCGGATACTTCCCGAGTTATGCACTAGGCAATCTTTACGCCGCGCAGATATTCAACACGATAGTAGACGAGATACCTTCTCTTTTTGATCACCTTAGTAAGGGTGAATTTACTCCACTATTAAATTGGCTCAGGGACAATATACACTCTAACGGTCGGAGGTATCTTCCGGAAGAGATGACAAAGAGATTGACCGGGAAATCTTTGGACTTCAAATACTTTCACCAATATGTGAAGGAAAAGTACGGTGATATATACGACCTTTGAATGTATCCTTATATTAACAATATGCTAACGGCTTTCTAATAACCCTTAAGATAATCGATGCAGTATTATGCTTATTATATAATAGTGAACTTTTTTTTATCGATGAATTTTTTCCTTTCCAGTGTATTTCATATGCATGTAAAGAAAATGTTTAAATATGGGGAAACCGTTTGAATTCATGGATATATATCCTATAAAATTCAGATGACAAAAAACAAAAGATGACTAAATAGGAGAGGAAAATAACATGAAAACAAAAACTACAATGGCGATATTGATTGCAATGGCGCTGGTGATCTCAGTGTTCGCAGCGGCACCCGTACTCTCTTTTGGAGATGTAGAGGCGGACAGCCCGCTGATGGAGGCCAGTGATCAAGACATATCTATGATAGAGCTCGAATCATCTGTGAAACCACAGGTGGGGCGAAATGATATTTCCATCGAAATGATGGGACAGAAATATTTTAATGCACCAGGAATGCAACCGACATCACAGCAGGATCCCGGGATAAATCAGGACGGCTGGCACTGGATGTATGATGCTGACTGGCGACCCGATTGGGTATCTGCAGTTGGCGTAGGTGTAATTCACACATGGTACGGTGCGATGAGGATCGAATTACCAGCAGGAGAGATTCAGCAAGTAGCATTCTTCCATTTAGATGGGGCCGACTACATGAAAGGACTGATATACACTGACGATGGTACAACACCCGGAGACCTTATAGCAGAAACCAACGAGGTATCCGACCCTCCTGTGGAACAGTGGATAGAAGAACCTATTGTAGACCCTGTAACTATAGATGCCGGTCACTATTGGGTGGTAATAGAGGTAGCTGATGATGGAACATATTTTCCCTTCGGCGTCGTTGATCCTTTCATAGAAGACGCCGGATGGCTTAGTTTCGATGGAGCGGACTGGCAAACCTTGCCTGAAGCT
>JAFDTZ010000188.1 GCA_019594305.1 Thermoplasmata archaeon | reverse complement strand
CCTTCGGGCATCTCGTATGTCCAATTTTCTTGTTTTAGTGTGAAATTAGCCCAAACAACATCTTCATGCTCAAATGCAGTTGCTTCATAGCTTGTATTGACGTACCAACTGTTGTCAGTTAAATCTGGTGCCACATCTTCCCATACATGGTAATCCTGACTGACTTCTCCATCATACGCATAGTCAATCAAAGAAACCGGATCGAAAGCTATCGGATATCCATCGTACATCTCCATCTCAGGATCCATGTCACCTTCGATATACTCGAACACTGCATGGGTTCCGATTAAATCAGGATGTGCCATGTCGAAACCAGTATCCATCAAAGACACTACCACATTATCTCCTTTAATCCCCATGTCATGTACAGGCTGTACGTTGTGCTGGTCTATGGTGTGAGGATCTGTTAACAACTCATTAGAAGTTGTTATACCTTCCTGGTAGAAACTAGAACCACTCAGAAGTTGTGTCAACTCAGGGTCCAGAACATCCAGTCTATCAATGGGGAAGGTTCTATCTATGTTTTCATCCACAATTCTCCGTAGCTCATAGACATCTCGGTTCACCTCTACATCGCCTTTGATACCTTCGACATCGTCTTCACCTTGTGCAACCAAAGTGGACGATACTGCTGAAAATACCGAAAGCAGCAGTAAAAGTGCAACCGTGGCACTAAATATCTTTCTTTTTTTCTTATCTATCATTTTATTCCCTCTTGTTATTTTTCTGATTTACGCTATCAGATAATCAATACTGCATTATTTAATCTTTTTTAAAGATATTATAATGTTAATTTTTATTTGGTATGGTTTGCATTTCTCTTATTTATTATTAGGTTGCCTATTAGTTGCATATTGTTGCTAATCAATAACAGGTTTATTTACATCACTTGATCGCTATAAAGATGTCTGAGAATGATAAACGTCGAACGTATTTAAAAAAGATTCAATCAGTTTCTTCAAAATTGCTGAATATGCTCTCGATCCTCCCTTTGATATCCCCGTCGTTTACAATACTCATCAATAAGAGTAATCTTTTAAGAGTTAAAAAGTCAAAATGGGACAATCCATCGTTGTCGTCGATTTCCTTAACCCTCTCGCAGAATCGATCATCCAACTCGGTGAACAATCTGTATATGTCTCGTTCGATACCATGGGTTTTTTTGTGATACCCGATCTTTTCCAACAACTCCACGACCCGATCAACCTGTCCTTCTTCCCAAACCAACCGCATCTTCGTCATCCCGTTCCCATTCATGAACCTGCAGTCGGGTATGAAAAGCTGAGCGGTTCTACCATACACATATTCAGAGCTGTGACTTTTCCACTTCACACCGGAAACGTAAACGTAGTCGTTATCCTCCAGTTTTTTCACATGCCTATAGACGGTGGTCGGATGTTTGTCCAATCTATCGGCCAGATCTACGATGGTCATATCCCTCTTAGAAAGCATCTGGAGTATCTCACTTCTAGTTGGTTCTAAAGATATGCTCAGAACCGCCGGATCTTCGATCACCCTGATCTCATCTCTCATCTAGATACTCTATGGTGTATATTTTTTAAAATGTTTCGAACGGATTGCACTACTATGCAATCAACCCTCGATATCACACCTTACCTCTTCACCCTGTTTTTTGATTATCTTCTTTATCTCCGCATCAGCTTCTTCCAATTTATCCGTGCAGTGCTGTATGAGTTTCATACCTCTTTCGTACAATTCTAACGTCTCTTCCAGAGAAACCTTTTCCCTCTCTAAACGGTTGTTTATCTCTTCTAATTCCTTCATCGCTTCTTCAAACTTTTTTCCCGTCATTTCCTCTTCTTTCATCTTTTCACCTCTTTAACTTTCGTCTTGACACTACCATCCTTCATCTTGATCTCGAGCAGATCATCTATAGATAGACCGTCCACAGAGTCGATTATCTGCCCATCGATATCCAAAACCACTGAATAACCACGCTCCATGGTGGTCACAGGGCCCAGAGCTCTCAATCTCTCCCTTTGAACCTCGAGTCTGTGCTCTAAACCCTCTATGGCCCTCCGTACGCTGTCACATAGTAGGGATCTGTAATCGTCCAACCTCTGCTCGTACTCCTCCAGGAAACGTTCCGGATGACTGAAAACTAAGCCCCTCCTTATGGTTTCCAGGCGATTCCTCTGCTCGTGAACAGCGTTCCTGAGCGAAGAGAGTAATCTGTTCCTCTCGCCATCGAGCTTGTTGATCAACTCGAACTTATCGGGAACAGCTAACTCTGCCGCCGCCGAGGGGGTGGGAGCTCTCTTGTCCGCAACAAAAT
>JAFDTZ010000089.1 GCA_019594305.1 Thermoplasmata archaeon | reverse complement strand
GTACAAATCCGTTATCAGAGGCGACCAGAACAGCATCCGTATCGGAAAGGGTAGTAACATCCAGGATTGCGCTGTGGTCCACGTGGACTATGAGAACGCAACCTCCATCGGAAAGAACGTTTCAGTGGGCCATGGAGCAGTGGTGCACGGATGTAAGATAGGAGATAACGTCATCATAGGGATGAACTCGACTATCCTCAGTGGAGCAGTGATCGGGGATGGTTGCATCATCGGTGCTAACGCACTTGTAACCTCGGGAACGGAGATACCGGATAATTCACTTGCCGTCGGTATACCCGCAAAAGTGGTAAAAAAAGACGAATCCCTACTCGAGATGATCCGTGCCAATGCAGAACACTACCACGAACTGAGAGATTCGCACAAGCAGGGTAAATACAAAAGATATCCCTAATATTCCCTTCCTTTTTTTGCCATTATACCTTCTTCGAAATGATGTTTTACCGGCTCCATAGATGTAACGATATCCGCTAGTTCAATCAATTCTTTCGGCATATAGCGACCGGTCAAAACCATCTCTATTTCTCCTGCATCCGTCATGATACTCACAACATCATCTACGGATATCATCCCATGATACATAGCAAGGCTTATCTCGTCTAAAACAAGCATGTCCCAATCTTCCTCTAAAGCTCTTTTCACTCTTGCCATGCCCTTCAAAACGTATTTTTCTTCTTCGTCTCTGAGCTCTTCATTCAAAACGAACTTTCCCGATCCGTAGTTCTCTACCGTGATCTCCGGTAATTTTTCACATGCGAATTTTTCTCCGGTATCCCTCCCCTTCAAGAACTGGATTATCAGTGTTTTGTGCCCCCATCCAGCAGCCCTTAGTGCCAAACCGAATGCTGCTGTCGTTTTCCCCTTTCCATTTCCAGTATATACGTGTATGAAAGCCAAAAATATCATCTCATCGAATTTTTTTGTACTCTCCTATCTAGACCCAACATGATAAATCTTTTGAAGACGGATGTGGTCGATAAAATATGCTAAGATGGCGAGTACTAATACACATCTTTTTTTCTATGATTTACTGTGAAGAAGGTCGAACTGATCAAAGATACGATCAATCCAAATCCAACAAAACTGACTATCCCTTCGCCGATGCCACTTTCTGTTAGCAAAAGTGAAGATGCGGGTGTGTAGAGTAATAATAACAAAGATACGTTCCAGCAAACAAAATAAAATTTCAGCTCCGTTAGCTTGAAGGTCCTCATCCTTGATAGCAAAAAACCCATGAACATGGCGGCAAAAGACGTTGCTATGGAGAAGATGTTTACAAAGTGTATATACCCCTGATCATATGATATCTCAACCTGTAAAATAACCATACACAGTCCGAGTATGAATAGAAAAACGCCAACAGCACTGATGAACTTTATCCGACCATGACCGTGAAAGAGTTTCAGGGCACCATAAACAATACCGATCGTTATGACGATCAAAACTGATATATCTATAACGGTATGAAAGAAGATCATGTATCTGGTGAAGATCAAAATTACCAATATCGATTCGACGATGGTAACGACCTTCCACCTAGGATATATGTCTATCTTCTTTACAGCTTCATCTAGGTATTCAAGATACATTTGGTCTCGACTATTATCGACGGACTAATAAAATTTGTTCAATCATACCAATCCATAGGGTAAAATAGATAAAATATCCAAATTTTCCAATGCTCCGAACATCCACAATGCGACCAGTATGGCTATCAACAATAAGATCACGATGACGCACTTTACCATCTGCCAGACAGCCCATACGACGACCATCATGACGACCAGACCGATTAGTATCAATGCGATGATCAATGGAATCATTTGATGTTATATGTAGCAATAGATATTAATAGTTTCCTATGAAAGATTTAATACCAACTCCATTCTTTGTAAGCTCGATGATGTACGATGCAAAACGGTTCATGGTGTGTAAAGGCACAGGGGTAAGCACTGTATCACAGATAAACGCATTCGATGCCGCACTCAAAGATGCGGGTGTAGAAGATGTTAACTTGATCAAAGTTTCATCAGTTCTTCCTGAGGGGATAGTTGAAGTTGAATATACAGGTATAGAGATCGGTGCTTTTAGAACCTGCGTCTTAGCACGTGCCGATGGTTATGGAGAGCAGTTACTTGCGGGTTTGAGCTATGGGTTCAGAGGTGATGGTAAAGGCGGTTACGTAGCTGAGAACGCCGTCAGTGGTGATACGTTATCTAAACGAGCTTTCGAGAACTTATTGGAGAAAGAGTTAACCGCCATGAGCGAGCTCAGAGATGTTCGATTGAGAGACACTAAAACGGTTATTTCCGAACTGAACATGGATGAAGATGCTTACGGATGTGCGGTTGTCGTCCTGGTGTATCTACCATGAATGCTGGCAAGTTCGGCATTATCGTATGTACGTCGTGCAATATGGCACGTGCTGTTGACCTAAACAATAAAACAACTCGGTGTTCTCACTGCGGTAAAAGGTTGAAGATAAGTAAATTGAAGATTTATTACAGGACGGATTCCCGGGACGAGATCACATGGGCGGTGGGCAGGTTGAATGCAAAGATAAGCGGCTCTGAATTACTGGTCTCAGAAGATACAGAGTCCGGTGTATATGGTAGGATCGTTAAAGAGTACAAAACATGCAGCAACGAGAGGGATAGGCTCCTTACCATCGCACGTATATTGACAGAAGAATTTGGATCATTCGGTAAAAAAGAGCTCATGGAATTGGATGATAAGCTAGATCTTGGTGATCTTGAAGAATTGATGAAAGATCTTAGAAGACTGGAAGAAATCTATGAACCGGAAGATGAAAGATTCGTCATGGTAGATCTTTGACCATGTAATAGCCATCCATCTCATAGTCGTGATTTCGATAATACTCACGGACTCCGATCCCACTGGTAACCCTGATTTGATCATGGAATTCTCCTGCGATCTCTTCACATCTCATCAGTAATTCGGAACCGTATCCAGCATGTTGGTATGATGATGGTTCTGAATCCAAGGGTGTCATCTCACCCACAACTTTTAACTCGCGTAATGTAGGGGATATACCATCTTTTATCCTCAATCGAGCGTAGGCCACTAGTAGATCTTCATTTCCGATCTCTAGGAAGTATTCAACCCCACCGGAGGCGTGGTAAGTGAGCTCTTTTAATCTCAAATCTTCTGTTTCAACCGTTTTATCCGAAAGTCCAGCCTCTCTACACCTTATGCACCCACAGGACTCACCCTTTTCTTTCATCACCTTCCATGCGTACTGTCTCAGATTGCTCTTTTTTACTCCAGCCTCGACCAGAGGTGATGGTATATCTCTCTGAACCCTCTGTATCCTAACATAAGGGGGAACAATGGTTTTTATCTCCGCAACCAATTCAGCCGCATGCTGAGTATCCAACGGCACATACTTACCTTCTTTCCATAGATCATAGAGCTCGGTGCCTTTCACCACCAGGGTAGGGTAGATCTTCAACATGTCCGGACGGAATCTATCATCCTCGAATATCATTTTGAAATTTTCTAGATCTTCTTCTTTAGAGGTACCTGGTAAACCGGGCATCATATGATAACAAACTTTTAAGCCGTAGTCCTTACACGATTCGGTAGCTCTGATAGAGTCCTTAGTTAGATGTCCCCTATCGATCCTTTTCAATGTATCGTCATCTAGTGACTGAACCCCCAATTCTACTCTAGTGGTTCCATAGGAAAGCATCTGATGGAGTACCTTTTCTCCGCAATTATCAGGTCTAGTTTCGACCGTCAAACCGATACAGCGGTTGGGTGCTATCTCGTTGGATCGGATCGCTCCCTCTAACGATGTAGATCTGAATCCGTTCAACGCATCCAAACATCCTTTAACAAATCCGTGCTGATAATCTATATCCCTCGAAGGGAAAGTGCCACCCATGATTATCAGATCGACTTTATCGGTCTTATGGCCTATGGCTCTGTACTGTTCCAACCTGTCTTTTACCTGCGCGTAGGGCGAAAATTCATTTCTTGCACCTCTCAGGGCAGCAGGTTCTCTACCGGTGTATGATTGAGGACTGGGTTCCGGTGAGTCAGGACCACCCGGGCATACCATACACTTTCCATGGGGGCATTCAGCAGGAGAGGTCATGACCGCTATGACGGAAACGCCCGAAGCCTTTCGAGATGGTTTTCGCTGGAGTATTTCCTTTACCGAGTTCCAATCGATGTCATCCATCCGCTTAGCGGTCTCTATCAACTCTGCATTTCCCGGCAACTCTGAAAGATCGTATCTACCACATACCTTAAATTTCTCTTTTTGGAGCTGTTCCTTCGTGATGATCTTTCCTTCGGAGATGGAACGGACTAGTTCTTCCAGGGGATCCATATGTTCTTTCATTCATAAAGCCCTTATAACAACTTTCCGATTCGAACAGAACTTGTAAGGGAAAGAGATAAATAATCCACAGCAAATCCACTGCATATCATGGTTTCTTCAAGATGCCACGTAAGTGATGGGCTCATAGTCTAGTTGGTTATGACGTCGCCTTCACACGGCGGAGATCGCCGGTTCGAATCCGGCTGAGCCCATTTTTTTAATAAAAATGGGTAGTTAGAATCTGTGATTCTGACGAGCCCACTATAAATCGTCAGATTTTAGTGGGGTAAGAGAATGCGTCTGCGTTCTTGTGAGCCCACTTTTTTCATAAAAATGGGTAGATAGAATCTTTGATTCTGACGAGCCCACTAAAATCGTTAGATTTTGGTGGGATAAGAGAATGCGTCTACATTCTTGAGAGCCCACTTTTTTCATACAGTATGGGTATCAAATGAGTACATCATATCAGGAGTATTGAAAACAAAACAAACAGCAATAAAAATCCGAATTTGATCACGATCTCATCGTCTATTATTTTATAACATACCAAAACTCCAAATGCGAGCGAGATAACGGTGATAGCTGTGAATAAAGAGAAGTATGATGCTAGAGGGAGTAGAAACAGAAGCGGGACGAACAATAACACTGTTTTAGAAAGATCAAGATCGCTGTTAAGTTCAGCGTAAAAAAAGGTTCGTTTTTTGCTGAATAAAGATATCAATACGAAACCAAGCACCACAGTCAACAATAAGACGATGGTTTGAGACGTGAAGGCGGGAGATCTAGTGAGTGTTTCATTTGAGACATAAATCCATTCTCCATCCGCATGCTCGGCTATGAACGCTATCCAGGAACCCGGAGTATAGTATCCGAAAAGGAAAGCTAGAAATCCAATGGAAGCCGCTCTGAGCGACCCGATATATTTACTTTGATATAACGAACTGGTATATGAGAACGCAACCCATGCTAAGGCCAATATGAGAGTCCAAGTACCCAATATTAATGCAATGAAAGTTCCTGCAAGAGCATAGGAAATAGCGAGTTGTTTGTAGTGATACTCGGGTATCGAGCCGTTTGACAGAGGGTTTTGACGTGCCTCATCTCTTTTATTTGCACCTATGTCATCTATCAAAAAAGAGAACTGCGCTAGGAAAAATAGTCCTGCAAGGCAGAACAGCACATACTGGGCATGGAGTATGTAAAATGGATCGATGGCCCATCCTTGGCTGAAATCACCGTCAACAATGTGCAAAGATGCGATCCCAACAAATGCTGCGGAAAGAACTATCGAGGTGTCTAAGATTCTAATATTTTTTAACATCTTGTGTAAAGCTTCCTTGTAGGCTAGATATAGACATAATAGTAACAACAATACACCTATCGCTAAGAATACAAATCCAAAGAATAGATTTGACTGATTAAATGCAAGGTTTTCCAGCAGTCCCATCCTTGCAACATATCCTTCGGGAAAAACCTCACCCGTCGAATAATCATAGGTGTAGAAGAAATCGTAATATTGTTTTTCTACAGGATGAGATAAAATGTTAAAGAGGACTATACTTTCACTGCCGATCCGGATGATGAATTGTAGTGCACCTATTATCCAATAGGTGATGAAAAGTCCGTAGTAGGTCAATACAACTTTAACTAATGTTTTACCCAGACCTCTAGCTTCGTCCAAACCATTTCTTATAACATTTCCAATTTGACCTGGAAGACCGTTGCTCAGCGCTACATAGGCTATCGACCCGATGATCATCGAGAAAAACATGACCATCTGTCCGGTACTAGCGATATCACCTGGACGCTGAAAGGGATTCAACAGCATAACCCTAAGTGTGGGCATCAATTGTTCCATTGCAAGATAACCATATTGAGTTCCGACCTCAGCACCATAATCACCCAAAATAAAGTAATCTACTATCGGAGGGATCAAAAGTAGCCAGAATCCAAGCAATACAACATTCCAAACCTTCCTCATGGGAGCCTTCGCTAAAATAAAGATAACCAAGGCTCCAAGTAGGAACTCGGGATATGCTACGAACACATAATGTGCCATCTCGTACATATTGTACCAGCCGTGATCCTTGACCAAGGAATCGAGAAATGAACGGATGATTCCGAGCGTAGTGATGTAAATCAAAGCGGTTGTCAAACTGAAGCGGTCTTTTTCGACCCAATCTAAAATCCTCTCCTGCAAACCGTTTTGTTTCTCCATCTTTGAACAGAAAAAAGAATATTTCTTATATATAGTTAATGACAGCGATCATCTTCTTCTATTCTGATCAAATATTTGCGATTTATCAATTTATTATACTGGTCTTACGATATCATTTAATCGAACTACCCAGTTAAAAAATATTGGGCACATGTAGCAGGCAATTATTTATTACTTATTGAGGTTAACAATAAATACTCTAATAGTTATAGAGGAGGACAACATAATGGAGAAAAATATGGAATGCATGGCCTTCTTGGCTTGCATGATATTGATAGTATCAGTTCTATCGGCAGGGATAGTTTTATCTGACCGTGGAGCGGATACTGATGTAGCGATACTGGTGTACCAAAGAGGAACGGAAATACAGATACCGAGATCGATCGATTATTCTTTAGTTGAAGAATACGACGGATATGTTCTGATAGAAACATCTATAGAAAACATCGATGTATTGAAAAATAATGGTTTCATGCTAGAGGTTCTAGACGATAGAGACTACGTGGGACTTCAAGCCTATTCTTTCAATACTGAAGACGGTTTACCGGATATACCTGAAAATCTAGAGATATCTGGTTATCCTAGAGACGGACGGGGTTATTACATCGTCCAATTCATAGGGCCGATAAGAACCGAGTGGCAGGAAGAACTACAGGACAGAGGTGTTACATTCCACGAGTTCAGACATAAGTTCAATTTCATCGTAGAGATGAATTTGAGAACGATGAGAGAAGTGGAGCAGCTTGAATTCGTAAACTGGGTAGGAATATACCAACCAGCATATAGATTCAACCCTGAATTACTGGAGACCAATGAACCTATCGTATTGGAGATCTCAGTATTCGATAGTGCAGACTCGAGGATAGTTGCGAATAGACTATCAAACATAGGTGCAGAAATACATCGAATTGCCAGGAACCACATAACCATCGAAACCGAACCGGGTACCATAACAACTATAGCTAATTTCCATAATGTAAAGGCTATCGTTGAAGGACATCTTGAAGATAGTATATTTAATTCGGATGCTACATGGATCACACAAACTAACGAACAAAACAACAGAAAGGTACTCGACATGGGAGTTACAGGAGAAGGCGAATTGATCACAGTTATGGACAGTGAATTATACGGTGGTAATTCAGACAATCCAGACCATGAATGCTGGGCTGACCCGGACGGTAATCCCGTTGGAGATGATCATAGAAAGATACAGGCTCATTATGTACCAGCTGACGCAGGAGGAGATCTGAATAACGGAGTGTATCACGGAACCCATGTTACCGGGACGGTTTTAGGTGACTCACCACCATATGGCACTTATAACAACGAGGACGGAAATGCAATGGCCGCCAGAGTTATTTTTCAAGATGTTTCATCGGATGCATGTGGTTCAGTGAATCCGCCTTCAGATATGTACAATGATGGCTATGGTCAGCCATACGATTGGGGATCACGAGCACACACCAACAGCTGGGGTGGTGGAAGTGGATATGGTGCATCCGCCATCACTTCGGACGAGTTCATATGGGATCATAAGGATTTCAACATACTTTACGCGATGGGTAACGATGGATCAGGTGCAAATACCATATCTTCGCAGTCTGAAGGAAAGAACGTCCTGAGCATAGGAGCGGTAACTAATTCACCAAACCACGAAGATGTTGCTTCGTTCAGCAGTAGAGGTTATGCAGATGACGGTAGGATAAAACCCACTGTTATGCATATCGGTGAAAACTTGGTTTCAGCAGATCGAAGTACCGATGGTTACAGCAGCATGAGTGGAACTAGTATGTCAACACCCGGCGTGGCGGGTCAGGTCGGACAGGTGAGACATTATTACGAAGGCGGTTGGTACCCCTCTGGAACCCAGAGTGCGGCGGATGGATTTAACCCGAGCAATGCATTGGTGAGGGCAACACTTATCAACGGTGCGGTTGAGATATCAGGTTCGGGTGCCTATCAAAATGACAATAGGTTCCCCAATGGCGATCAGGGATATGGACGCAGCATGCTAGATCGAGTGATGCACTTCGAAGGTGATGAAAGGAAACTCATAGTCTTTGATTCATGGCATGAAGGTGTCGAACTCAATACAGGTGAAACCTGGTCAATGGATTTCGAGGTAGAAGAACCATCCCAAGAATTAGAGGTGACACTGGCTTGGAGTGACTATCCAGGACCAAGCGGAGCCGACGGAGGAAATCCGGCGATAGTGAACGATCTTGATCTAGAATTGACCACCCCGGGTGGAACAAGGTATGTGGGTAACGCTTTCACAGGTTTTAATCCAGGGTATTCACAACCAAATCCATCCAGCAATCCTTGGAACGGACCCAGGACCGGTGCATGGGACGGTTTGAACGTGGAGGAGAACATACTCCTGCTGCCGGCGGAGAACGGTGTTGAAGAAGGTGTTTACCAGCTCACAGTGACCGCCCATCAGGTTGCCCAGGGCACACAGCCCTTCGCCGTGGTAATCAGCGGTGGCATCGACCCCGATGTCACACCGAGCCCGTCCATCGAACTCACACGGCCTACCGGTGGTGAAGTATGGAATACGGGAGCTACGGAAGAGATCACGTGGACCACCACCGAAGGTAATGGTACGATCACCAATGTAGACCTGGAGTTCAGTCTTGACGGCGGTTCTTCATGGGACTACATCGTAG
>JAFDTZ010000041.1 GCA_019594305.1 Thermoplasmata archaeon | reverse complement strand
GACAACATCCCCAGTCCGAACCAGGGTTGGGGTATGGTCGATATCTCCAAGTTGGAACGGCCCTTTGGCGATCCGATCTCTTTCTTCCTGTACGATCAGGAATCCATCTTCACGGAAAACTTACAAGAAGAGGAACATATGGTGATGGTCGATAGAGAAGGCGAACCTTTGAAGATCAGCCTGGTATGGACGGACAAGGAAGCTGGAAACGTAGGAAGCGGGCGTACGTTGATAAACGACCTGAACCTTGAGGTCGAATCACCAGGAGGTCTTGTGTATCGCGGTAACGCTTTCAGCGGCGGATGGTCACAGGAAGGAGCGGATGCCATGGGCGACTTCGACTACAGCGGAGACGGTTGGGATGATACCAACAACGTAGAGAATGTTTACATCCCCACAGCCGAAGTAGAACCCGGCGTTTACACCGTCCGCGTGGAAGCAAGGGAGATTAATGACGACGCAGTCGGAGTAGGTTACAACAGCCAGAATTACGCTTTAGTTGCCTACAACGCCATGGAAGAGATACCCGGTGAGCCACCGGTTGTCGAGGTAACCAGACCCATAGGCGGCGAGGTTTTCACTGCAGGTACGAATGAAGATATAACGTGGACGGCCACCGCCGGAGACGACCCCATAGATTTCATACATCTATCCTATAGTGTAGATGCAGGAACCTCATGGACGGTCATCGAAACGGGTTTGCCCGATACGGGAACATATAGCTGGGCAGTACCCAACGTAAACAGTGACCAGTGTCTTGTACGGGTTCGTGCAGTGGACGAGATGGGAAGGTCTGGACAGAACGTTAGTGACGATGTATTCGAGATAATCGGAATACCACCGGCACCACCGGAGAATCTCCTAGTGGAGCATTCGGCCTTCGGTCCTGAAGATTGGTACTGGAGATATTCCGGTGACCACAGACCTATCGAAAGTGACGATGCAATAGGCCTTAACAGTGCGGATTTGTGGTGGGGTGCAATAAAGGTAGACCTCCCAGAAGGATTCGTTACTGAAATAGCATACTTCGATTGGGGCGAGGCCGCCTATGTAAAGGGACTGCTCTATACAGATGGAGGCGCCGCACCGGACACATTGCTCGGGGAGACGGAACAGCATACAGATCTGGGCAACATGGCATGGCTTGAGATGCCGATGGTGTCAGATGTCTTTGTAACCGAAGGCACATACTGGATAATACTGGAAATAAATGACCTCGGTGGTGGTTACTTCCCCTTCGGATGTATGTCCCCCATGAATACCGATGCAGGTCTCATCACATTGGACAGTATAATGGGACCCTATGAACCAATGACCAACTACGGCCTTGACTACAGCTGGACACTAGAGGTAAAGGTGCAAACCGGCGCTGAAGGTGACGACGACAACCTGATAACGTGGAACCCCAGCCCCGATGAGACCCTCGGTGAGGTCGACAATTATAACCTGTATCGTTCGGAACTCCAGAGCGGACCCTGGGACGGTAGCACCCTCATAGACAGCATACCCGCCGACGGATCCACCGATTACAGCTATTACGATCTTGGAAGAGGTATGCTGGACGACATATATTGGTGGTATGTCGTACGTGCAGTGGGTACCAACGGTATGGAAGAGGATAACGAGGACGCTAAACAGGAACCGGGCGAAGGTGTTCCCCCGTCTATAACAGTCACCGCCCCTGTAAGCGGCGACGAATGGCAAGCCGGCACCCAAGAAGACATTCAATGGACGACAGCACCGGGGGATGACCCCGTTGATTACATCAATCTGTGGTACAGCAGCGATGCGGGCGTTTCCTGGACAGTTATAGATACCGGTTTCAATGATACGGGCAGTTACACATGGACCGTTCCAAACGTACACACTTCCGAGGCCATGATACGTGCACGTGCAGTGGATGAAGTGGGACGCTGGAGTGAAAATACAAGCGAGCTTTTCGACATAATAGGTATACCACCGGCACCAGCCGAGAATCTCGATGTGGTACACACGGGAGCTCCTGAGGAATTCTTTGCCTTTGAAGTATTTCCAGGGGACGATTCAATGTGGTTTGAACCTGACGATCCCGGAACCATAAACTATATCGCACCCAATGAAGCGGGAAACTTCATCGGAGGTGCTACTTGGGTTCAAGGTACGTGGTACGGAAGTCAATATAATGGAGGTCTCTGGACCATCGATCACACGGACGGATCAATGACCTATGTGGGAGCAACCCCCTCGTTCAACGGTCTTGCATACGATGATTCCACGGACACCATGTACGGCGCCACCGGTGATACACTGTATACTGTTGACCCTAGTGATGGTTCATCAACTATTGTCGGTGGTTTTGGAATCGCCTATTCGATGATCGGTATAGCTTGTGACGGAAATGGAAACATGTACGGTACCACCGTGGACTTTTCTGCCAATTCGGACCTTTATTCCATAGATATGGATACAGGAGAAGCGACGAGTATCGGAGATACCGGTATGCAGCTTTTATACGCCCAGGATATGGCATATGATACAAGCACCGGAACACTTTATCAGGCAGCTTATTTCGGAGATGGAACTCCTTCCGGATTATATATAATAAACACTGCTACCGCTGAATCCACACACGTTGGTGATTTCCCTGGTGGAATTGAAGTCGCAGGATTCGCTATCCCGGTTGGCGGAGGTGAGGATGACGACCACAACCTCATAACCTGGGAACTCAGTCCCGATGAAACCCTCGGTGAGGTCGACCATTATAACCTATATCGCTCGGAATTCTTCTCGGGACCCTGGGACGGTAGTACCCTTATAGACAGCTTCCCGGCCGATGGTTCATCTGAATATTCGTTCCTGGACTTAGGCAGAGGTATGCTGGACGACATATATTGGTGGTACGTCGTACGTGCTGTAGGCACCAACGGGTTCGAGGAGATGAACACCAATGCGGTGCAAGAGCCCGGTGCGCCGGTGACTTATGAGTTCAATGTAACCGTAGATGATATCATCGCCGGAGAGTATCCGACGATCGTTATCTCCGATGCCACCGATGAAGGCGTACCCTTAGACGGCGTTTACAGCGTTGATATACATATCGACGGAAACGATATAACCGCGGACCTAACCTTCGATGACGGCTATGCGGTATATGCCTGGGCAGCGCTAGAGCTCACCACCGCCGACGACTATACGGCTTATGTAACCATCGGAGGTGTCACTAGGTCCGACGATTTCGTTGTACATCCCGGTGAAGCTAGTATACTAAATATCGACCCTGAATCCTCGACCATCACAGCAGGAGATACTCAAACGTACACCGCCATAGCGGAAGACGAGTACGGTAACGTGATCGGAGATGTTACCGCTGATACAGTCTGGTCGATAGAAGAAGAGGCAGGTGGCAGCTGGATGGACAATGTATACAGTTCCGAATTCGCAGATGTTTGGACAGTAACCGGCGAATACGAAGAAGTCAACGGGACCGCAATACTGACGGTAGAAGCAGGAGCAGCCGTGGGATTCGTCATACATCCCAGAACGTCGGAAATATCCGCCGGCGATACACAGGCATACACCGGTTCAACCGCAGACGAATTCGGTAATCCCATCGATGATGTTACCGTTGATACGGTCTGGTCCATAGAAGCGGAAGCTGGCGGCAGTTGGGCCGATAATGTGTACACTTCCGAAATAGCAGACGAGTGGACAGTGACCGGAGAATACGGAGCTCTGACATCTGATGCAACACTGACCGTAGTACCGGGTGGAGTACATACGGTAACGATCACCCCGTCAACACCTCAAACCGTCGAAGCGGGAGAAGACTTGGAATTCACCGCAGAGGCATTGGACGTGTACGGTAACCTGATAACCGATACGGTAACTGACTTCGCCTGGCAGAACGCGAATGCGAACGGTGTGTTCAACCAGGAGACTGCCGATGGATACCAGGTGACCGCAACCTATGATGGTGAATCATCGGATCCGACCACGGTGACCGTGGTACCGGCCGGCGTAGCTACCGTAACAATATCACCGTCGACACTGCAAACCGTTAATGCGGGAGCCGATCTGGTGTTCAGTGCCGAAGCACGAGATGAGTACGGTAACCTGATAACTGATACAGTAACGGACTTCACCTGGCTGAACACAGATGTAAACGGTGTGTTCAACCAAGAGACTGCCGATGAATACGAGGTAACCGCAACCTACGAGGGTGTCACATCGGATCCAACAACTGTTAACGTGGTACCCGCAAGCGTAGCTAGTGTAACAATATCTCCGTCGACACCACAAACCGTTGATAAGGGAGAAGACCTTATATTCAGCGCCGAAGCCCGGGACGAGTACGGAAACCTGATCACAGATACGGTAACGGACTTCACCTGGCAGAACGCGGATGCGAACGGTGTGTTCAACAAGGATTCCGCAGGTGATTATGAGGTAACCGCCACATACAATGGTGTTACATCAGACCCAACCGTTGTAACCATAGAAAGCGACTCTCTGGAAGAATTGTTATTTGGGGACTTGTGCTGGATTCTGTTACTACTTCTTCTACTGATATTGGTAATAATAATAGTGATAATAGTAAAGAAGAGAAAGAAAGCAGAACCCCCCGCACCGGAAGAACCGGGTGCTATGCCTGAAGATACTCCACCACCGATGGAAGATACTCCACCACCGATGGAAGATACTCCACCACCGATGGAAGATACTCCACCACCGATGGAAGAACCGGGTACTATATCGGAAGATACTCCCCCTCCGCCACCACCGGAATAGTCGGTAATCTTCGAAAACCCCTTCCTTTTCTTTTTTCTCTCATAGGAAATATGAACACTCTAAACCATATATTCTTTAAATATGATGGGGTGTTATATAAAAATAAAGAAAATCTTTGATTTTGTGGCTTTTTCTTGTTTCTTGCTCACGGAAAACACTTTTCTTGAAAAATGCACGTAAACCATCGATAATATTAAATGCAAAGTAGTTAATCCCCTTTGAGAAAAAGTGGTAAAGATGCTCCGGGATACCATACCAGGACTTGACAGAGTATTCGTCACAGATATAGATTCACCCAAAGTGGTTCTTATAACAGGACCGCCGGGGTCTATGAAAACTAGCTTTTGTTATCATGTGATGACTAAATATGTTGAAAAAACAGGCACATTTGGTATATACACAACATTGGAAGAGACCGTTGATAGTCACCTGAATAACATGCAAAGCCTTGGTATAGACCTCAGTCTAAACATGCAGGTTTCCGATATAACCGATCTACGTGAGATAGACCAAATAGTAGAAGAAGGCGAAGGCACCGACTACATTGACTTCCTCGAAAAGATGCTCAGGCACTTCAAGGAAGAAAGAGGAGATCGTTTCAAGCTATTCGCCCTGGACTCATTGGGTGCGTTGTACTCTTTGATGGAACACGAAAAGAACATGAGAAAGAAGATGTTCTACTTTTTCAAACTCTTACGTGACCTAGACCTTTACAGCTTCATAGTTATGGAAAGAAGCATCGGCGGCGAAGCAAATCTTCTTGGAAACGAAGGTTTCCTAGTGGATGGCCTGATCATGCTCGGCCTGGACCGGAACAGAGGTAAATTGACCAGATACCTTCAGATCGAAAAGATGCGTGCATGCAGACACAGCATGGAAAAACACGCCTTGGAGGTAGGAGAAAACGGACTAAAAATACTCGGACCTATATTTGAGTGATGATAATATGAACGAACTTCGTAAGTTATATAAAACAGAAGGGCTATTAGCCTCTGTTACATACGCAATACCCTCGGGGGAATAAAATTGGCAGAAGAAGATGGATTTCTATCGGAAATGGAAGGCTTCATGGGCAAGCTCAAACAGCAGAAACAGGAGTTGGACGAAAGAGCGGGAAAACTCTCTGAAAAGGAAAATGAACTGGAAGAGCGAGAACAGCAGTTAAGAGAACGCGAAGAGGACATTAACTCCAAGAAAAGAGAGATCTCTGAAGAAGCGGAACAGTTGAAGACTGTAAAAGCAGAGATAGACGAACAGCGGGACGCGTTAGAAAGCACAAGACAGAAGCTCGACGAAGAAAGGAATGAGATTACATCCCTCAGGGAAACCCTTGTATCGAGAGTCGAGAAGGCAGAGAGGATCAGGGAAGATATAATCGGTAAACAACAGTCGCTGGTAGATAGGGAGGAGTCCATGCTCGAAAGGGAAAAAGATCTTGATGTAAGGGAAAGTATAATCGTATCCAAAGAAGAGGAGATGCTGGATAAGAGGATGGAAAGCATAGAAGCCCTTTCAAAATTGCAGGTGTCCTTGGAGAGCAACATTCAAGAGAGCAATGACATCATGGAAAAGGAAAAGATGCTCCTTGATCAGGACAAAGAATTATCCGATAAAAGGAGAAGACTTCTTGAAGCACATCAAAAGATGCTGGAACGTGAGAAGGAATTGATCCTTGAGAGTGAATCCGCACCCCATTTGGATGTGCCTCCTGTGCCCGACCGAACGGAGGTACCTTCCGCCGAGGAAGTAAGTGAGATACCCGAGGTAGAGGAACCTGAAGAAGAACCTGAGGAAGAACCTGAAGAAGAACCTGAAGAAGAACCTGAGGAAGAACCTGAAGAAGAACCTGAAGAAGAACCTGAAGAAGAACCTGAAGGAGAACCTGAAGAAGAACCTGAAGAAGAACCTGAAGAAGAACCTGAAGAAGAACCTGAAGAAGAACCTGAAGGAGAACCTGAAGAAGAACCTGAAGGAGAACCTGAGGAAGAACCTGAAGGAGAAGTTAGTTGTCCCAACTGTGGTACCGAACTCAGTCCGGATGCTGAGATATGCTATGCTTGCGGCACCGAGATCGGAGGTGAGGAGCCTGAAGAAGAGGAAGCTGATGATATATCCTGTCCAAACTGCGGCACCGAACTCAGCCCCGACGCTGAGATGTGTTATGCTTGCGGCACGGATGTAAAAAACGTCGGTGGAGATGATGAAGGCATCACCTGTCCCGTATGTGGTACCGAACTCAGCCCGAGTGCTGAAATGTGTTACGCTTGCGGTGCAGACATAGAGACTAAAGATAGGACCACGCAGAAGAAAAGGATAGTCTAATACACGCTTCCATCTAAAGACGGCCTCTCAGAAAACCTTTTATCTTTATCTTTTCTTTCAAGATAACTAGATAAAGCTAGTTAAAGGAGAAATATGTATTTGATTACCTTGATACTGCAGTCGTTTCCAACGGAACTCGGTATGGTTGAAAATAACAGAGTGGCAGAGCTGTTAAGAAAGGCCGATGAGCTATGTGACCACGGTAAATTACGTGAAGCTATAGATCTTTATGACCTTGCCCTTGAAATAGAAGCAAACGAGATTATTTATAACAACAAAGGGGTCGCATTAGATACCCTAAAGGAACATGAATTAGCTGTAGGAGCATATAACGAAGCAATAAATTTGAGGGAAGACTACTTGACGGCTTGGCATAACAAAGGCAACTCATTGATGTATATGGGTCTTTATGACGAGGCAATTGAATGCTATGACAAGGTGATATCACTCGACCCCAGTTACGATCTGCCCTACTTTGATAAGGCCGAAGCTTACATAGAAGCGGGTAAACATCGTAAGGCGAAGAAGGCTGCAGAGGAGGGGGTAAGGATGGGAAAAGGGGATCATGTAGAACTATTGATGAAGAAAGGCAAGATATTAAACGATGCAGGCGATTTTAACGGTGCCCTAAGAGTTTACGACGAAGCTCTTAGTATTGAAGAAGGCAACTTAGATCTGTGGAAATTACGCGGAGACACCCTTTTAAATCTCGGACGACACAAAGAATCCTATGATACTTACGAAAGCATACTTTCATATTCACAGGACGAAGAGGTATGGAATAATAAAGGCTATGTTCTGTTCTCAATGGGAAGCTACTCGGAAGCCATTAAATGCTATAAACGTGCGATTGGGATCGCCCCTGATTTCGGTCCCGCCCACTACAACATAGCGTACCTATATCACACAACCGGGGATTACGATAAGGCGGTAAAACATTATAAAGAGGCTGCTAAGACCGACCGGGAAAACGAAGTACTCTGGAACAACCTTGGAAACGCACTTTACAATATGAGTAGATATGAAGATAGTTTACCGTACTTTGTTAAAGCCCTGGAGGTAAATCCTGAATATCATATAGCTTTGAATAATATCGGTAATGTTCTGGATAAGTTAGGTAGGCATGAAGAATCTGTGGAATACCATAAAAAAGCTATCAAGATTAGCCCGGATATGGATTACTATCACTATGCCCTAGGTCACGCTTTAGCCAAAACAGGAAAGGTCGAGGAAGGACTTGAAGAAGTTAACATATCTCTCGATCTGAATCCAAATTACGAAAAGGCATTGTTCGTCAAAGCAGAGGTCCTAGAGATGCTGGGAAGAGTGGATGAATGTCTTGATACAATTAATGAGATCATAAAGGTCAATTCTCGTTTTGCGGAGGCATGGGAGATGAGGGGGGCTATACTGGAAGAGCATGGTAAGTACGAAGAGGCTAGGCATTCTTATGAGCAAGCTTTGAAGGCCTATGAGAAAAACTTCAAGAGCTTCAACGACCTCTCAGCACTCCTTTCCAAAGGTGCTCTCTTGGAAGAACTTGGCCGTTTTGAAGATGCTTTGGAAACATACGATAGATTGCTCGATTGCTCAGACAAAGATGAGTTACACTGGATAAAAAAGATAAACATCCTTCTCGAACTGAATATGTTTCGGGAAGCGGTGGTCGCTGCAAACAAGGCATTAGAACTTTTTGACAACTATGAACTGTATATTCTCAGGGGAAGGGCTTATGGAGAGATGGGTAACAATGAAAAGGCCGAAATATCATATTTGAAGGCGCTGGAGATGGACGGTACTAATGCTAGAACAGCTTTTGCTAGATATCTTGCAGATAATGAAGAGTACGAAAAGGCATTGGAAATACTTGAAGATGAGAACTGGGAAGAGAGGCTTTTATTGGGAAATATCCATCTAGAATATGGTCGGCCAGATGACGCCGAGGTGATATTCAGAGAACTTATAGATGAGAGAAGCAGCAGTTTACGAGCATGGTTCGGTCTCGGCCGAGTGTTAGCGGAAAAAGGTAAAGAAAAGGCGGCTATGGATGCATTTGATACTTGCATCGGTATATCCGAGGAATTTGAACCCGCGTGGTTCCATAAGGCTGTGTTGTACATGCAGCAGGGTAAAGAAAAGAAGGCTGTTGATTACGCAAGGAACGCCCTCTCCCTAGCCCACGGGGTATACAAGGATGCAGAAGAGTTGTTGGAGCGTTTGGGAGGCGGAATCGTAGTAGAGGATATAACTGAAGAGGACTTTCAAAAAAAGTTCTGGAGTGCTAAGGAAGGTTTGGTGGAATCAAGAAAATTGAAGATCAATATAGACCCTCTAAAAAAATTGATGGGTGAAGCTAAAGAAGCCGGGAGAAACGGCGATTACCCAAAGGGTGTCGAATTAGCGGAAGAGATGATCGTTAATCTTGGTGAGATAAAAGATATTCACTCACTTTTGAATGAAGCAAAAGGATTGTTGATAAGGATGAAAGAGGAGGGGATAGAGTACGATGAATATATTAACGATTTAAAAGGGGTGAAAAATATTATCGATGAGGGAGTTTATCAAGAGGCAATCGAGCAATTAATATCATTAGTGGACTTGATGGAGAACACACTGGAATCGGAAACAGATGATAGGGACACTTGATCATATTAAAGGCTCATCGGAGGCGAAAGCATTTAACCCGGTTCCTTCATGTACCTGATGAGGTCAAGGCTATGGAAATAGGACTCGTAGGGAAACCCAACGTGGGAAAAAGTACTTTCTTCTCGGCAGCCACTCGTTTAGAGGTGGAGATGGCATCATATCCCTTCACCACTATAGACGCTAACAAAGGCGTAGGCTACATACGAAATAGATGTCCTCACCAAGATCTAGAGGTAGAATGCGAGCCGAATAATGCACCGTGTATCAACGGAACACGTATGATCCCCGTCAAAATAATCGATGTGGCGGGATTGGTGCCCGAAGCACATAAGGGTAAGGGATTGGGTAATCAATTTTTAGATGATCTAAGACAGGCATCTACACTTATCCATATTGTGGATGCCAGCGGCTCAACAAATTCCGAAGGTGAGCCTTGCGGTAAAGGTGAGCATGATCCTAGGGCGGATGTGGAATTCCTAACAAAAGAGATAGACCATTGGCTCAAAGGTATACTCGAGAGGAACTGGGATAAGGTATCACGTAAGCTTGAGGTGGTAGGAGGAAATGTGGAACATGCGGTATATGAACAGTTGTCCGGTCTGGGTGTATCGGAAGCAATGGTCGTCTTGGCGGTAAGGAGTGCGGATATCCAGGAAAGTCCCAAAAATTGGTCAGGTGATGATCTTTACAGACTTGCAAAGGCTATACGCATGAAGGCCAAGCCCATGTTGATCTCCGCCAACAAGGCAGACCTCGCCGGTGATGATCTGATGGATTCCCTGATGACCCTGGGTGATGATATCGTTATCCCTACGTCGGCGGAATATGAATTGGCCCTACGAAAAGCGTCGGAAAGTGACATAGTCGAGTATATGCCCGGAGAAGACAATTTCAAGGTGCTCAGAGACGATATTTCAGATATGCAAAAGTCTGCCCTTGATAAGATAGAGAGTCACATGAAAAGATACGGTGGATTGGGGGTTCAGCAAACCCTGGAAAAGGCTATCTACGAGCTGCTGGACATGATAGTGGTTTACCCTGTGGAGAATGAGCACAGCTATACGGACAAAGATGGCAGGATACTACCGGATGCACACCTATTACCCAGGGGCAGCACCGCCGAGGACCTTGCATATGCGGTACATACGGACATAGGAAAAGGGTTCATAAGAGCCATTGATTCAAGAACGGATAGAGTCATAGGACGAGACCATGAATTGAAAGACGGTGATGTGATCAAGATTGTCTCGAAGTGATATTGTGGTGGAAGAAAGGGTAAGGATACTATCAGGCTCTTACAGTGCATCCAAGAACGGAGTAAAGGTAGAACTCTTCGTGAAGAACGACAAAGGAGAATCTATCACATTGATTTACAGAGGGTTCGACCCGTATTTTTATATCGTGCAACCGACCCATGGTATAGTTGACGAACTTAGACAGGATCAAGAGATAAAAAGACTAGAGGATGCAAAGTTATGGGTTGATGGCGGCGAAAGGCACTGCAAAAAGGTGGTGTGTACTCATCCATGGGAGGTTCCTAAATACCGCAATAGATATGTAAAAAACCGTACGGTATTAGCGGCGGATATTCCTTTTGTTCAACGGTTCATATATGACCTCGACCTCAGCTCCACTGTGATAGCAGAGGGCGTAGAGGTTAACAACAAAAATTACACCACAGACCGGGTAATCGAGGTAAAAAAATTGAGCAGTGCCGAATATCTTAACCCCGAACTCAAATACCTCAGTTTCGACCTGGAAAACAGTCTGGAAGACAACACTATATTCACCATCTGCTGCAGAGTATACGAGGGAGGTGAAACCACCGACTTATGTATCAGCGGCGATGAGCTGGAGATGATACAGGAATTCCAGCGGTTTGTAAGGGATGAAGACCCCGACGTTATCACAGGGTATAATATAAATGGATACGACCTACCGCTACTGGATGAAAGGGCACGATATTTGGGACTTGACGGTGTGCGTTTAGGTCGCGATGGTACCGAGATAAGGGAAGCATCAAAACGTTTCTGGAGGATCACCGGAAGGATAGTAGCAGATGCGTGGTGGTGTGTAAGAAGGGAGCTAAGCTTGAAAAGGGAGACACTGGACCATGTAGCTAAGGTGTTATTGGGTGAAGAGAAGGACGACGTTAATCCCCTTGAGATGGACGATGAATGGAAGGCCGACCCCGAGAAGGTGATGGAATACTGCCTTAAAGATGCGGATTTAGCCCTGAAGATACTACTTGATGTAGGATCGATTGAAAAGGCGATGGATATGGCCACCGTTTCCAAACTGCCGTTGGACGAGGGATTGAACGGCCGAACATCTACACTAGTGGATTCCATATTGATAAGAGATGCGGATAGACATGGTATCGGGATACCACTTACCAGTAGAGGGGGGAAGAGGGGCAAGATAAAGGGAGGGTATGTACATACCATAGAACCGGGGCTTTACCACTGGGTCAGCGTTCTCGATTTTAAAAGCATGTATCCCAGTATCATAATCGAGAATAATATCTGTTTTACTACCCTCTCACTCAAGGGGGCAATCAAGAGTCCCACCGAAGGAGTAAATTTCCTTTCCCCCGATGTTAAGGAAGGACTCCTTCCAAGTATATTACGAGATCTGATGAAGGAGAGGGATGAAGTAAAGGAAAAGATGAAAAATTCAAAGGGAGATGAGAGAGATTACTACAAAGGTCTCCAGGATGCGATAAAGATACTGATGAACTCTTTTTACGGTGTATTTGCATCATCTTTCTACCGTTTCACGGACCCGCGTATCGGCGAGGCTATAACAGCCTTTGCAAGGGAGAACATAAAGAGGGTTATCAATAATCTAGAGGAGGAGGGTTTACAGGTGATCTACTCAGATACAGACAGTGTATTCTTCCGTTCGCCGGTAGACGACCTAGAAGGTACAGTTGAATTTACAAAACGTATTGCCGATGAGTACACCCAAGGTGATGTAGTCCTTGAGTTTGAGAAGGTACTCGATCCTTTCTTCAGCCACGGGCGTAAGAAAAGGTATGTGGGACAGGTCGTTTGGCCCAAGGAGGAGATGCTTGTAAGGGGTTACGAGGTAAGGAGAACGGATTCCTTCGAGGCACAAAACGAGGCTCTTGAAGACGTTTTCAGACATGTAATGAACGATGATATAGACGGTGCCATCGAAACAGCAAAAACATGGGTCGAAAGGGTGAAAAACAACGAAGTGTATCCGGAAAAGCTGGTGATCTCCCGAACATGCAAGAACTACTCGTCCTATGTAAACCCAGACAGCATGCCCAATGTTCAGGCTGCCAGGAAGATGGAAAAACTCGGCTACAAGTTCACCCCGGGCATGAAGGTATCCTGGGTGGTTACCGGCGGTAAAAGCAGTCCCCAGAAGGTGGAGCCCTGGCTCCCGGACGGTGGATTAAAAGGAGAACCTGATTTGGATTACTATGCAAGGCGTATAGCCAGTACGCTTTCACGGGTTACGGAAGTATTCGGCTGGGATAAGAAGGGGTTGATGGCGGGCAACAAGCAATCAAATCTTCTGTCGGATATGTTTAACGATAACGGAGAAAAGGAAGATAAAAAGAAAAAAGATAAGAAGACAGTAAAAAAGATGACACTTCACGATTTTGTTTGATAGAGATGATACCCGGACTAAAGAGCTTATTTTTCTTCACCAACCAAAGAACTCGTCCTCGTAATCGTCTATCGGTCTGACTTTTCTTTTACTCTTTTGCCTGTGCCTATCAGTTCTCTTTATACTAGGCAGCGCCGCCACCAGGCAGAGAATGATAATAAATACAACAATGAAAACGAAGGGATCTCTATCTACCTCTGTAATCTGAGTTTCATACGTTGTAAAATTCCATTCCCTCTCCACACGGTTACCTGCATGATCCTCGGCTATTAGTCTGACTGTATAGGATGTGTTATGTTCCATATCGATCTGAGGTGTGAACCTCAGGAATTTTCCATCCGCTGATAATTCCCAACCACCGATAACTTCGCCTCTTTTACATTCGATGGTGAATCGTATTGAAGAAGGTGATACCGATTCGTCAAAGGTTACTTCTATAGGCATATCGAGCCTGACGCCTAGAGAACCGGGAGGCGGATAGATACGAATTATACTCGGAGGGATGGTATCTATAATCACCTCGACTTCCGGCGAAGCTGTTTTGTTCTCCCTGTTACCAGCGGCATCCACGGCCATTGTAAAGAATTCGTAATGACCGTCTTCATCGGCGGTAAAGTTGATGTATCCCATGTATGAAGATCCATCTATGTATTTGGAGATATTGGAGTACTTCCAGGCACCCCCATCCTTGCGGTAGTAAAGATATATCAACTCCAGTTGATGGTTGTCCTTGGCTGCAAAGGGTATTTTTACCGTTCGATTATTTGTGTAGAGTTCCAAGACATCGAGGGGGTCCCCTTGGCTGGTAGGCGGAATGATATCGTATCCCACCGAGTATAGATAACCTGAGGAATATGCAACATAAAGTCTACCATCGAAGGAAACAGCGGGCGATCCGAAATATTCATCCGGCGAAGGATCAGGGGCTTTAGATATCCATCCGACGGTTCCGTCGGGATCGACTGCGTGTAGTTCAGAAGAGCCAACGTAGATGGTACCGTCACCGCCTATGGTAATATCAGATATATCTTTGCCAACCTGATATCTCCATCTTACCCCACCCTGGGTATTCAAAGCATACAGATACCCCTCTCCCCCATCACAAACACCCATGTATACCGTGCCATGGTATGACACCGATGGCGATGTACATATACTACCGTGTAGAGACACATTATATAGAAGTGTACCCGCCCGGTGAAGGGCGTAAAATTTACTGGTTCCGTGAGTGGAAAGTCCGAAATAGATGGTTCCGTTATGGTCTATGGCGGGAGAGAGATAGGACCATGCATGATTTCCTGTATCATATCTCCATTTTAGATCGCCGTATCTGTTCAGGGCATAAAGTCCTCCGTCGAAGGAGTACGTGTACAATATACCTTCATCGTCCATGGCAGGAGACGAAGAGATGGGACCTTCGGTCTCGAATTTCCACCTCAAGCTCCCGTTACGCTCCAGAGCATAGATATAATTGTCATATGAACCTAGATAAATAGTTCCGTCCTCTCCGATCACAGGCGAAGAATGAAGTGGTCCTCCGGTGGTGTAGTTCCATTTGATCGTCCCGTCGGTAGCCACTGCATAGAGATCACCGTCGTAAGAGCCGATATAGATAGTACCGTCAAGGGCAACGGACGGCGAAGTTAACAATTTATTTTGGCTGAGCTTAAGCCTCCAGAGCATTTCTCCTTGTTTCGTTACAGCGTAAAGATATCCTTCGTCATCACCTAAGTATATCGTTTCATCGGCACCTATCACGGGCTGCATGGACAGATTCCCCGAAGTCTCAAAACTCCATTCTATCTGGCCCGGATTCCAGCCGGTATGGTAGGGGCTTTGGCCGGAACGTCTCTGGTCACACTTGAAAACAGGCCAGGCACTCTCGTAGGGAGTGAAAAGAGTCCGGAAGCTCCAGGTGTACGGCTCGCCCTCGTTACCTGCAAGATCTCTGTACCCCCTTACTTCCAGGATAACTTCAGTGCCTTTAAGCCAAGGTGGATGGCTCCAGGTGGCTGTGTCGTCAGCCGTATAGGTATCGCTCCATCCGATAAAACTCCAACCTTCCGAGCCGCCCACTTGGAGCTGTTGTATGATCGGTACATGATCAGTGTCCATACTCTCGTTGAAAACTACCTCCACATATGCATCGAGGGTATTGCCGACAGATCCGTTAGACGGTGTAGTTTGCACCACATGAGGCGGGAATATGTCATATTCTAACTGGGTAACCGTTGTGAAAGACCAGTTATATGTGTCAACAGGGTGTCCCTCGTAGATGCCGTTTCCGTTTCCATCCAGAAAATTCTCGTAAATGTCCTTCAGATAGGATGCGTTAAGGTCAACATCGTAGGTCGTGTTCTTATCCAATGGGTTCGATGGAATAAAGGTGAATACCGTTTTTTCCGAATTCCATGAGAGTGTGAAAGATAAATGATTCCAGGGATGGCTCTTTTGATATAATGTGGTCCCTCTCTCGACGGAAAGGGTGTTCATGGGTTTATCAAATTCTATTGTGATGGAAGGTTGAAGACCTATAGAGGTGGCCCCATGGGATGGATCGGTGAACGATATAGTCGGGCTGATATCGTCACCTTGAACGATGATATAAGAAGAGCGCATTTCTTTGAAATCACCCACGCGGTTAGGGAAGGCTACGCCGATCTGTTTCGCTTCCTGAAGTTTGACCCCCAATCTTGTACCTACCGGGGCAAAAGCGCTGATGTTGAATACGATGAGTAGATTGGTAATATCACCTGTCGGAACGGTAAAATCAAGGTCTTCAAAACTCGCTCTTTTCATTTTAAATTCACCGCCGCCCATGTGTACATCATGGACGGGATCCAGTTCTCCGCTGCCGGATACATCATGATACAACCGCACTGATTCCACGTCTGAATCCCTTCCGCTGCCGGCCAGGTACAACTCCAAGCTGTCCAATGTTATAGGGGAGTTTTGGGCGGAAAGATTCAACCGACCGATAACGATGTTCTTTTCACCCTGATCTACATAAAAGGATGTTCCCGTACTCATATCTACTGCGAGTTCATCCACACTATGCACACCGAAATCGTCGATGTACCATCCCTCTTTGTCTTCTATAACGCTGTCCCAGCTAACAACGAACCTTATACGGATTATCTTTCCATGATACGATGAAAGATCATATCTTTCGTGGGCCCAACCTCGACTTGTCAAACCGAAGGCTTCGCTACCCTCCAGGGGATTACCGTGTCTTCGTGATATCTCTACCGGATATCCTTTTTCGGGATACGGCCGGCTCCATTCTTCCGTTTCATCGTCCCATACCTCCACTAAGCCGCCGTCTCCAGGGCCTTCGAAGTTACTGCCAAAGTCATACCAGTGCGCGAATGATAGTTCCATATCGGTGTTCATATCTTTTGTATCGATGTAGGGAGATAGTAAAACGGTAGTACCTCCTTTAGGCCAACCTCCGTCTTCGGGGCCGCTCCACCATGACGTTCCTCCGGAATGGTATCGGCGATCTGTTTTTTGCCAGTTATCTTCCGCCATTATGCCTTCCGATCTGGTGTGTGTCCATCCGTGCCCCCCATGGGAAAAATCGTTGAAATATGGGCCGGATACGGGAACGCCTAGACGTATTTTCGAAGTATCTTTTATCAAGGGGTCGCTTGCTGAAGTTCCTTTTATATTGATCGTGTCGAAACCGCCCGGTTCCATATATTCGCTGAGTGTGACGTTTACGTACACCGTGATCTCATCACCGGGTTCCATCATCCCCGTATCCCAAATAGGATTCCATGAGGAGTCGAAGAAGTCAACCATGGAGTTAAATTGGGCTGAGCCGGTAAGATCGAAGTTCTCTGATACCTTACCCGTGTTCTTTATGTTTAGTAAGTAGGAAGTCGTTTCACCCGGCAGGGAATGATCATGTATCAGTTCGGGTATGATCTCAACATCCGGCAGAGGACTACCTAGATGGAAACAGTCGATGTACCATCCTTCCTTGATGCCCCTTTCTCCAAGGTTCCAACCCACCCTGAATCTGAATTTTACCGTCTGATCGATGTAGGGGCTAAGGT